>JADCBH010000229.1 GCA_020253595.1 Brevundimonas sp. | reverse complement strand
GACCGTCCGGATCACCTCCGGTGAGCTGTCGAAGTAGCGGAACGGGTTGGTCGATTTCGCCATGCGGGCGGAGTTAGCCAGTTGGCCTTACCGCCAGGCTAAGTTTGGGCTGACAGAGCCTGATGGCGAGTTCGGCGTCGGCGTTCCGGTCGCCCTGATCCAGATTGCCTATCAGTCCGGCATGCTCCGACGCCAGCCGGTGGCAACGGGCCTTCATGCGGTTGACCATGTCCGCTGCGAAGTCCCTGAGTTGCTGAGCGGAAAGGCCGGGCTCTGGCGAGCGAAAGTCCATCTCGGCTACCTCAGTCCTGACGCCCATGTGAATAGCGGCCCTCGCTACGTCCTCAGACCACCCCGAGGCGGTCGCCCGCTGGCCGAAGTCCTCCGCCCATCGCTCCCCCATGTCGCTGGAGACGGTGTAGCCAATGCGGGAGCACAGCCCCATAGCGACCGACGCCCGCCCGATCTGGCCGCCCTCGTGGATCAGTTCGGCTTGGGACATGGCCTGGAACGCGACAACGGCTGCGAGCGTGGCAATCATTTGAACGTCCTCCAGCCTTCATGGACCTTCGGTGGTCGGCCAATGTCAACAAATGCCAACAAATCGGCACGGTCTCACGTGGCGGCCGATGTTGGGGCAGGAGTTAGGGCGTGATGCCGCGCCTGAATGAAAAAGCCTACATTACAAGGGTTTAGATTAGGTGGTGGCGGAGAGGGGGGGATTCGAACCCCCGGTACCCGTAAAGGCACGCCGCATTTCGAGTGCGGTACATTCAACCACTCTGCCACCTCTCCGCAGGGACCAAGCGCTTGGTTGAAAGCGAGGCGCTTCTCTAGTCGTGCGGCGGGGTCACCGCAAGCCGGAAGTTGGTCGGGGCGGTTGGCGGATCAGCGAAGGGCGGGAAGCGCCAGGCCGGCGGCCTGACCGTCCGAATTGGAGGCCCCCGTATAGCGGAAGAGTTCGGCGGGTCGTCCGCCCGTGCCGGTCGACAGCCGACCGGTCGCAGCGACCAGGCCCGTGCGTTCGACGCCCCTGCGGAAGTTCTGCTTGTGCAGGCTGAGGGCCACGACCGCCTCCGCCGCCGCCTGCAGTTCGGACAGGGTGAAGGTCTCTGGCGTGAGCTCGAACAGAACAGGCCGGTAGCGCAGCTTGCTGCGCAGGCGACCCAGGCCGGTGGCCAGGATGCGTCGGTGATCGGACGCCATGGGCCGGTCGCCGAGGGGCAGGGGACAGGCGTCCTCGCGGTCCCGCGCCGCTTCCGCCACGAGGCCGGCTTCGTAGAGCAGCTCGAACCGCTCAAGAACGCGAGCCTCGTCCCAGCGCTGTGACGGGCCGGTTGCGAACAGGGCCTCGATCCGCGCGAGCCGTCGCGCGTCACCGGCGGCCCATTGCATCAGTCCGGCCGCGATCACGCCCTGCGCCGCCTGACCGCTGCCGCGGCGGTCTTCCCAGGGAAACAGCTCCAGCACCGACGTCCAGCGGGCACCCGGCGGGGTCATGTCCACGGCGTCTGTCGTAAGGGCGAGGTAGCCGACCGAGATCTCGCGCCGCCGGTCCGGTCCAGGCGTCGCTCTCGGGGCGTCCCGTCCCGCGTCGCCGAAGGTATACAGCTGCTCGACGAAGCCGAGCGTGAAGCCCGTCTGGGCGGTCACGAACGCGCGAAGCGCGCGCTCGAAAGTCCGGTCGTTGGCGGGGTCGAAGGGGCCGAACGGCAGGGCCAGTTCGCCGTCAGCCGTCTCGGTGGTCAGGGCACAAAGCCGACCCGAGCGCAGCGCCATGACGACGGCTGACAGGCTGATCCGGACACCGTGCTCCCCACCCCAGCTCATGGTCTATTCCGTATGCCAGGCATCAGGGCCAGGCAGGACGCCCATGGCCTCGGACAGGATGCGGTAGCGTTCGACGTATCGCGCCTGGGCCTGTGCCGGTGGAAGCGGGTCGATGGTCAGGTGGTAGCGCGCGGGCGGCGCTCCAAAGAAGCCCAGCGCCTCCGGCTCGGTGAAACCGGCCAATTGTGTCGCCTCGAAGTAAGCGCAGGCCTTGTCGGCTGCCTTGATCAGTTTCTTGATCTCGACCGGTGTCTTCACCGGCAAGCCAAAGCGGACGTGGATGGCGTCCTCCAGCCGCGTCTCGAAAGCCTTGTAGCTGACGCCCAGCGCCGCCTTGAACGGCGAGATCATGTCGCCGATCACGTACTCGGAGGCGTCGTGAAGCAGGGCGGCCAGCCGCCATCTGGGTTCCAGACCCGGGTGGATATGGGCTGCGAGTTCCTCCACCACACAGGAGTGCTGGGCCACCGAGAAGGCGTGCTCGCCAATCGTCTGGCCGTTCCAGCGGGCAACTCGGGCCAGGCCGTGGGCGATATCCTCGATCTCGATGTCGAAAGGGGAGGGGTCGAGCAGATCCAGGCGTCTGCCCGACAGCATTCTCTGCCACGCGCGAGGCGCAGGCCTGGAGGCGGCGCGGCGAGCGGGCTTTCGGGCGGGCGTGGCGTCCAAGGCATGTAATCCTGTCGGTCGGCGGGTCAGGTGACCCATCCGGCAGCCAGGATCAAGCCGGGATCCCCTATTCGCCGACGTTCAGGGTCACGAGGTCCTTGGCAGAATCGAACACGCCGTCACTGTTCCGGTCCTTGGCGTGGACCACGGCGATCACGACAGGACCGCCGCTCGGGCCGCGCGCTTCAAAGCCGACCAAACGCCAGCCCTCGTCCGCGGGTCGATTGTCAGTCAGGATATAGGTGGTGCGCACCGCGTCGCCAGGCACGCGAGTGCGGATCTCTGCGGCATCATCGCGTGCCTGAACGCTGACGGTATCGTCTGCGGATGAGACATCGACGCTGCCGCTGGCGTCATCGGCCTCGATAGAGAAGCCGCCGATGCGGACGCTGGCCTGATCGCCCTGCGCGTCGACCGTCAGGCCTGGCAGGCGGACGTTGGCCCGGTCGCCCTCGGCATCCACGGCCACCCCCGGCATTCGCACCCTGGCACTTTCGCCGGAGGCATCGGCTGCGGCGTCGCCCGCTTCATCCGCAGCAGCCCGGGCCCCGGCCGAGGCCGATTCTGCTTCGGCGCGCTGCTCGGACGCCTCGCCAGAGGCCGCCAGTGACGCCGCTGTGTGCGGCATGGAGCGCATCAGGTCCTGCTCGAAGCGGTCCAGGATCGTCTCGATCGGCTGATCATCGAGCCGAACCAGCTTGAGCGACACCTCGGCGCCCCGTGGCCCGGTGTAGAGGCACTGATCTCCGCCGTCGTGGGCCGAGCCCTTGCGGGTCAGAACGCCAATGGTCTCGGGACACTGCAGGGTGTCGATGACCCTCAGCACGCCCCGTTCGCCGGTCTGCGTCTCGGTGGCCGAGATACTGACCGAGTTCTCGCCGTCGCAGGCGGCCGTCAGCAGAGTGGCAAAGCAGATCGGGACGAGGGCTGGGAAACGCATTCTGGCGGTCCTTTCACCCTATCTCTCGAACAAAAACAGCCGTTGTTCCAGTGAAATCGCGGTAAGGCACCTGACGATATCTGTCCACCACATGTGCAGAAAGTGGCGTTTCTCTAGCCGCCCGGCCGCGCGCCTTCGCGACGATTGAGGAAGGCGAGTCGCTCGAACAGGTGAACGTCTTGCTCGTTCTTCAATAGAGCTCCGTGCAGAGGCGGGATCAACTTGTGCGGGTGGGTTTCGCGCAGCGTTTCTGGCTGAACGTCATCAACCATCAGCAGCTTCAGCCAGTCCAGAAGCTCCGATGTCGAAGGCTTTTTCTTCAGCCCTGGCGTGTCGCGGATCTCGTAGAAGCTCTTCAGAGCTTCACTAACGAGACGCGGCTTGATCCCAGGGAACTGGACTTCGACGATGGCCTTCATGGTCGCGTCGTCGGGGAAGCGGATATAGTGGAAGAAGCAGCGCCGCAGGAAAGCGTCCGGCAGCTCCTTCTCGTTGTTTGATGTGATGACCACGACGGGGCGCACGTCCGCCTTGATCGTCTCGCCGGTCTCCTGAACGAAGAACTCCATCCGGTCGAGTTCCTGCAGCAGGTCGTTGGGGAACTCGATGTCCGCCTTGTCGATCTCATCGATCAGCAAGACCGGGCGCACGGGGCTGGTGAAGGCCTCCCACAGCTTGCCGGGCTTCAGATAGTTGCGGACATCGTGAACCCGCTCGTCGCCCAGCTGGCTGTCACGCAGACGGCTGACGGCGTCATACTCATAGAGACCGTTGTGGGCCTTGGTCGTCGACTTGACGTGCCAGGTGATGAGCGGCGCGTTCAGCGCCTTGGCCAGTTCATAGGCCAGAACCGTCTTTCCCGTTCCCGGCTCGCCCTTGATCAGCAAGGGCCGCTCCAGGGTGACGGCCGCATTGACGGCGATCTTCAGGTCCTGGGTGGCGATGTAGTCCGAGGTGCCCTCGAACCGGTCGGTCGGCCGCGACATGATTGGCTCCGGTTGCTTGAGCCAGCCCTAGCCGATGACGCGGCCGGTTAACAACGATCAGTTTGCCGCGTCAGGTGATGCGTTTGGCCGAGACAGGGTCGCTGGCGGGAAAGGTCTCTTCCACGCCTTCGTCGACCAGGGCCTCTTGCCGGTTCTCGGCTCCCTGCTCGTGATCTGCCAGGTGATCGTGCTTGCTTTCGCTCAGAGGGGAAGCGCGGCGGGCAGGCGTACCGTCTACGTCGTGATCATCCTTGCCAGCAGAGCCTCTGGCGACGGCGTTCAGGGCATCAATGTGTGTCATTGATCGTCTCCGTGTGTGGGAGATCAACGCAGCTCTTTGCCTCGGCGTTCCTTCAGCCGGCGACTTCGGCCTCGAGCGCCGCACGAACCTCGGCGATCGCCCTCGGCCATCCATCAAAGCCCCCGGTCGCGAACGTCCGGACGCGCGGATAGAAGGGATAGCGTTCGGTCGCAAGCAGGTGCCAGTCGTCCGGCGCATGGATCAGCCAGGTCCGGGCTCCCGCCGCTGCCGCGATGTTGGTGCCTGCAATGCCGGGCCCGATCACGAGGTCCAGCGCGCAGGATATCGCTGCCAGATCGTCCAGGTCATCCTTCAGGTTCATCGGCGGGGTCCAGATAT
>JADCBH010000228.1 GCA_020253595.1 Brevundimonas sp. | reverse complement strand
GCGCGGGCAAGACGACGCTGTTGCGCGCGATCGCCGGCTTTGTCCGTCCGGAGGCGGGAGAGATCACCTTCTGTGCCGCAGGCGGATCCGAGCTCGATCCGGCAGAGGCCAGAGGTCGTCACCTGCACATGCTCGGCCATCTCGAGGGGCTGAAGGGCGCGCGAACCGCGCGGGAGGAACTGACCTTCCAGGCGCGCTGGCTCGGCGGCAACACCATCGACGAGGCCGTGTCGGTCATGGGTCTCATGCCGCTGATGGACCTGGAGGTCCGCAAGCTCTCGGCCGGCCAGCGTCGCCGTCTGGCCCTGGCCCGGCTGATCGCGGCACCCCGCGCCCTGTGGCTGCTGGATGAACCGCTCAGCCCACTCGATTCGCGCTGGCGCGAGACTGCCGGCGCAGTCATGCGTCGACACCTCGACGGTGGCGGCCTGATAGTCGCCGCCGTGCACGATCCCCTGCCGATCGACACACGGTCGGTGGTCGTGGGGAACAGCCGATGAGTGCGGCGGGCGTCCTGTTCCGGCGCGAGCTGGCCCTGGCCTGGGGCGGGGGAGGTGGTCCGCTGTTGGCCTGCGGTTTCTTCGCCTGCCTGACGACGATCGTGCCTCTGGCGGCGGGTGGAGATCTAACGACGCTGCGACCCGTCGCGGCGGGGATCGCCTGGCTGGCGCTGGCGCTGGCGTCGCTGCTGTCGCTGGAGCGCCTGTTCGAGCGCGATCTTGAAGACGGCGCACTCGACTTGCTTGCCCTTGGACCCCTTCCCCTGGAAGCCGTCGTGGGGATCAAGGCGGTCGCACAGTGGCTGGCGACGGGCCTTCCACTGGCACTGGCAGCCCCCGTTGCCGCCCTGGCGCTGGGTCAGTCTCCGAATCTGGCGTTGCTGACCACGCTCGCTGCCCTGCTCGGAGGTTTGGGGTTCGCCTTCACCGGCGCGCTGGGGGCGGCCCTGGCGCTCGGAGCCAAACGCGGTGGATTGCTGATCGCGATCGTGGTGCTGCCGCTCTTCATCCCGCCGGTGGTGTTCGGGGCGGGAGCGCTGACGCGAGCGGCGGAGGGGCTCAGCCCCTGGCCGGCCATGGCGCTGTTGACGGCCTATGCGCTGTTCGCGGCCGTCATCGCGCCGCCGGCGGGCGCCGCGGCGATCCGCAGCGCCCAGGGTTAGTCTGGTCTCAGCGAACCGCGGCGTAGGCCGTCAGGGTCGAGACGAGGCGAGTATGCTCGCGGGCGGTCATGCAACGCGGGACGGCCCAGACCTGCCCGGTCGAACGCGCCTGCAGAGCCTGTTCCGCGGTCACGAACGCCGGTGCCTGGCCGTGTTCACGGCGGAAGGCGCGTCGGGTCGCAGCGTCCTGCTCACAGATCATCACGACGCGCTCGGCACCATCCGGGGCCCGTGTCGGAAAACTGACGCGCTCCTGGGCAAAAGCGGGCAGGGCGGTGGACGCGGCCAGCGTCAGGACGGCGGCGGACAGGGTCAAACGGTTCATGGCGGGCTCCTCCTCAGGCCCGAAAAAGCTCTGGGTCCGGAGCAATAATGCGCCACTTTCCTCTCATGTAAAGAAAATAAGACAGTCATATCGCAAACAGATGAAATTTCGCTCATTCGTCATTGTCAGGGAGGCGCGCGGGCGGGGCGGGATCCGGTGTCGCAGACCGGCGATTGAGCCAGGCGACCATCTTGTGCGTATCTGGAGCCATGACACGAAGAGGCCTGATCGCCCCCGCACTTGGAGCCCTCGCAGCCGCCTGCAGCCCGCTCGGGCTGCTGAACGCGGTCGGTCCGCGCGACAGGGGCGTGCGACGGGTCGCGCGGTCGATCCCCTATGGCGATCACCCGCGTCAGACACTCGACCTCTATGCGCCCGAGGGTGCAACGGACCTTCCGACCGTCGTCTTCTTCTACGGCGGCGGCTGGGATTCGGGATCGAAAGATCTGTACGGCTGGGCGGCCCAGGCCCTGGCGGCCCAGGGGTTCGTCGTCGCCCTGCCCGACTACCGGGTTGTGCCCGAGGTGGTGTTTCCAGCCTTCGTGGAGGACGCTGCCGCAGCCACGGCCCGCGCTGCCGAACTGGTCGCAGACAGGGGTGGCGATCCCTCCCGACTGGGCGTCGCTGGCCACTCTGCCGGGGCCCATCTGGCGATGATGATCGCTTTGGACCCTCGCTACATGCGCGCGACCGGGAAACCTGACCTCATCCGCGCGGCGGCAGGGCTCGCCGGGCCCTACGAGTTTCTGCCGTTCAATGTCGCGGCGTCCATCAACGCCTTCGGCCACGTGGATGACCCGCTCCAGACCCAGCCCCTGACCTTCGCCCGGCCCGACGCGCCACCCGTCTGGCTCGGGCATGGCACAGCCGACGTGACGGTCCACGACGAGGATTCCATCCTGCTGGACACCCGCCTGCGCGAACTGGGAGTGCGATCAGAACTGAGCCTGTATCCGGATCTGACCCACGAGGACCTGATCGCGACCTTCTCGCCCCTCTTCCGCAAGAAGGCAGCCGTGCTGGCCGAGGTCTCGGATTTTTTCCATCGGACGCTGAACGACGCCTAGTCATCAGGCGCGACCGGCGGCACAGTCGCGTCACGCCGTTCCGTGGGGGATTTTCATGCTCCGTCTCGCCGCTACCGTACTGCTTGTCGTCGGACTGATCGCATCCGGCGCGAATGCCCAGGATGCCGTGGAGCAGGCCTATCGCCGCGCGCTCGAGGTGACGCCGACACCCGCGAGTCTGCAGCGCGAGCAGGCGGACTGGCAGGAGCAATGGACCGAGTACACAGACGAGAGAGCTGATCTGGAGCGGTACCGGGTTGCCGAACTGGAGCTGGCAGCGCTTCGACACACCACCGTCCGGTCCGCGAGACCATCGCTCTCGACCTTGCCCGTGACCTGTGTGGACACAGGTCTTTCGGGGTGCGTGGTCAACGGGACCGGCACCTTGGTCATGCCGGAAGGCACGACCCTGCACTTTCAGACGCAGTCCGGATCGTCAGAGGAGTTCGGCGTTTCCGAAGCCGTGGTCATCCTTCAGCCGGATGGCGAGGCGCTCAGACCGGTCATGTGGCTGTTTGGCCCGCTCGGTGTGCTCGATCCTGCAATCCACACCGGCTACGGCGAGGACGGCGAGATGCGCGCCCAAGGCACCTACGTCGCCCTGCCCGGATATGGCCAGGGGACCGGACGTCACTGGATGGGCGTCGTGTTCCGCTGGAACGGCGCGGGCACGGCACCCACCGAGGTCGACGCCCAGAGCTGGCTTACCGACCTCGCAGAGAGGCTCCCGCCGGGTTTGAGCGTCTGGAAGGGTCCCGGGTTTCAATGGGACGCGCTGATCGCTCACTCTCCCCTCTGGCAGGATACGGACGGCAACTGCTGTCCGACAGGGGGTGAGGTCGTGGTTGACCTCAAGGTGGAAGGCGACCGCCTGGTGCTGGGTACCGTCTCGGTGACGGACGCTGTGCTCACGGTAGCCCAGTCCGTCGATCCAGCCGTTCTGGAGTGGCTCGCGCGCCAGCAGCAGTGCCAGTACTGGGCCGGGGAAGAGCCCTACGACGCGGAACGGGCCAGTCAGATCGAGGAGGCGGTTTCCCGGCTGCGGTGTGCAACGGTCGAGGGCGACGAGGCCACGCTACGCACCCGGTTCGTGGGGAACGAGACCGTGCTCGCCCTGTTCGACCGTGCCAGAGGTCAAGCGAGACAATAGCCCAAGGCATCTCGCCAAGGTCACGATCCTCCGTTAGGGGAGGCCATGACAGAGCACATGACCGGGGCGCTATCAGCGCCCGAGGCGCTGGAACGCCTCGAAACCCTCTACGCCCAATCCGTCGCCAACCTGCGCGGAGCGGTTCGAACCTATCTCGAGACCGGACAGACACCCGACGCCGTGCTCCGCGCGCGCGGCCTGTTCTGCTATCCGCGCCTGCGCATGCGCTGGTTCGGCGAGCGGCCCGAGAACCTGGTTCAGCGCGCCTATGCCCGCATCTCCAGGCCCGGCGTCTATTCCACCACCGTGACGCGGCCGGACCTGTTCGGGCCCTATATCCTGCAGCAACTGCGCCTGCTGGAAGCCGACTATGGCGCAACGTTCGAGGTTGAGGCCTCGGAACAGGAGATCCCTTTCCCCTATGTGCTGGATGGCTCCGACGTGGTGCTGGACCGGTCGATGACGGCCGCCATCGCGCGCCACTTCCCGACCACGGATCTGTCGCACATCGGCGATGAAATCTCCGACGGCCTGTTCGACCTGACCGAAGAGTTCCCGCTGTCGCAGTTCGACGGGCTGCGAACCGACTTCTCGCTGGCCCGCCTGCGCCACTACACCGGCACGCCGGTCGAGGACGTGCAGTCCTACATCCTGTTCACCAACTACCACCGCTACGTCGACGAGTTCGTGCGCTGGGCCTGCGCCCAACTGGCCGACCCGAACTCACCCTATGAGAGCCTGTCGTGCGCCGGTGGCGTGGTCATCGGCCGGGACAATCCCGATCCTGACCTCGCCATCGCCGACGCCGCCTGGCGCAAACACCAGATGCCCGCCTATCACCTCACGGCGCCGGGCTGGGAAGGAGTGACGCTGGTCAACATCGGCGTGGGTCCGTCGAACGCCAAGACCATTTGCGACCATCTGGCGGTCACCCGGCCGCACGCCTGGATGATGATCGGCCACTGCGGAGGGCTGCGACCCAGCCAGACCATCGGCGACTATGTGCTGGCCCACGCCTATCTGCGGGACGACCATGTGCTTGACGCGGTCCTGCCGCCGGACATTCCGATCCCGTCCATCGCCGAGGTCCAGCGCGCCCTCTACGACGCGGCCAAGCAGGTGTCCGGGATGCCTGGTGAAGAGGTCAAGAAGCGTCTGCGTACCGGCACCGTCGTCACGACCGACGATCGGAACTGGGAGCTGCGCTATTCCAAGTCGGCCCTGCGGTTCAACCAGAGCCGTGCGGTGGCCATCGACATGGAAAGCGCCACAATCGCTGCCCAGGGCTACCGGTTCCGCGTGCCCTACGGGACGCTTCTGTGCGTCTCGGACAAGCCTCTGCACGGCGAGATCAAGCTGCCGGGTCAAGCCAACCGCTTCTACGAGGGCTCGATCTCCGAGCACCTCCAGATCGGGATCCAGGCCGTCGATCTGCTGCGCAACGAGGGGGCCGGCCTGCACAGCCGCAAGCTCCGCGCCTTTGACGAGCCGCCGTTCCGGTGACCCTACGGCTGGACCGCGCGCTCCTGTCGGGGTTCGCGGTTCCGACCCTCACCGCCACCGCGACCTCGACCGGCCAACAGGGCGGCGACAGCGCGGCGGTCTTCAGGCTCGAGAGTCTCCATCAGGGCCAGGGCATCGCCTTCGAGCCGTGCACGGCCCCGGGCCTCCGCTTCGCGCGATGTGGCCAGCAGAGCTTCGACACGGGCCCTGTCGAAGGGTTCGGCCTGTGCGGCCTCCACGGCTTGCATCCGGGCCGTTCGCGCCGCCTGGAAGTCCGGTCGCGCCGCCAACCCGGCCTCGCGCAAGCCCCGGCGGACCTCTCGCCGCACTTCAGGATCGAGTGAGACGAGCAGCTCCCGCGCCGATGGGCGAGCCTCGCCGGACTGGCGATCCTCGAGAGCGCGTTCGATCGTCCTCTGTCCCGACAAGGCCGTCAGCGCGGCCGTCGCAGCGAACAGGTTGATGCCGACCGAAACGGCCAGGGCGATCCCGAGGACGATGGCGACGAGGCGCGAACTCATCCCAGCACCGCCATGTCATCCAACCCGTCGACCGAGGCCTGATCCAGCACCAGGTCCAGTTGGGCCTGGCCCTCCAGATCGTGGGTCAGGGTCAGGCCGAAGACCACGCCGGCGCAAGCCGCCGCCGCCCAGCCGGCCCCTCCGATCCACAGCAGACGACGCAGTCCCGGCCAGACCGCCCTTGCCTTGAGACCCGCAGTCCCGGCCGTGGCGATCACCCGGTCACGCAGTCCAGCCGAAACGATGACCCGGGGCGCGGCGTCGAGCGCGGCGTCCAGCTGACGCGCCTCGAACAGGGCGCGTTCGGCCGCCTCGGGTTCAATCCGTGCAAAGGCCTCGGCGGCCTCGCGCTCAGCCGTCGGCCAGCGGCGCAGGTCGCCGCCCCAGGCCTCGGCCAGTTCTCGCATTCGATCCGCGTTCATGCCCGTCCTCCTAACGCTTCGGGGGCGTTCGGCGCCAGATCGGCCAGCGCGGCGCGCAGGGCCCGCCTGCCCCGCCCCAAAAGGCTCTCCAAGGCCTCGACGCTGACTCCCATCAATCCTGCAGCCTCGATATTGCCGAGCTCCTGATAATGGCACAGCACGATGGCCTCGCGCTGGCGTTCCGGGAGCGCCTTCAGCGCCGTCTCGACGCGCGCGCCCAGCTCGGCCGCCAGCAGGCCACGATCCGGGGCAGGGCCGGGATCGGGACGATCCGGCGGGGACTCGACCAGCACCTCGCGCCGACGACGCAGCCGGTCGTAGCAGAGATTCAGCGCCACGCGATGAAGCCAGGTATCGAACTTGGCCTTTCCGGGTGTCCAGCGCGGTGCCTGTTTCCAGGCCTTCATCATGGCCTCCTGCGCCACGTCCTCAGCTTCGACCGCGTCGCCCAGCATGCGCTGGGCGAGCGACAACATGCGCGGCAGCTTGCGCGCCACCATCGCCTGGATGGCCGCAGGATCGCCCTGGCCCACACGGCGCACCAGATCCTCGTCGGGGTCGACAACGGCCGCCAATCGGTCCCTTTCCGCGCGAAAGGAGCGGCCGGGCGAACCCGGCCAGTCCCGTCACCGACCCTACTCCGAAGCGGGCGCTGAACGCGACGCCACACCTCTCTGGGCCCGCCGCTCGGCACGACGCTCGCGCATGCGGGTCGGCGCTGCCTGGCGTTCGATCTCGCTCAGGTAGCCGTCGCGGTCGGCGTCGAGCGTGGCGAAGGCCTGGGTGGCGCGGGACCGAGCCTGTTCGATCTGAACGGGTCCCTGGGCGAAGGCCCGGCCGGCGCGGCGCTCCTGGCGCTGCATGCGCTGCCCGCCGCGACCGGCGCGCTCGGGTCGCGCGGCGTCGAACTCGGACTGGCTGATGGCACCGTTCCGGTCGGTGTCGAGGCGGGCGAACATCTGGCCGCGCCGCTCGGAGCGGTTGGCCTGGTGAGCCGCCTGGGCCTCCTCGCGGGTCACCTGCCCGTCGCGGTTGGCGTCGGCCTCGGTCAGGCGGGCGGTACGGGCGGTCACGAACTCGGCCTGGCTGACGCGGCCGTCGGCGTCGGCGTCGGCGCGACCGAGGCCGCGTTGCTGCTGGGCGCTGGCGGTGCCGGCCAGAACCAGGGTTCCGACGGCGACCAGGGTCAGGGTCTTGATCTTCATGTCTCGTCTCTCCGATGGGCGGCGGCGTGGCCCGCGCCCGTGCGTCCCCACAGGAGCTCTAACGCGCGTCCGTCGACTCTCCGTCGCGGGGGGCCGGAAGCGCCGCTTCAAAGGCCCCACGCGCCGCGCCCCGAAGCGTGTGAAGCCGGTGAACAAGACTCTCGAAGTCGAGCTCTCCGGCGGCTTGCGCGAGACGCCGGCGGAAGGTTTCTGGCTCTGCCTCGACATCGGCCTTGTCGTCGAAGGCGCAGGCCAGAAGCTGCGCCAACCCTTGCTGGACCTTCCACGCCTCGCGGAGCGGCATGTCCCTTGCCAGTTGTGACAGCGTCGAAACCGTGAGCGCGCCTCCAGCCGCCGCTGCCTGCAATTGCCGGAACTGTCCGACGAACTCGGCGTCGACAAGGCCGCCCTGGGCGAGCTTAAGGTCCCAGAAGCCGTCCGGCCGTCGCTCCCGGGCCATCAGATCCCGCATGGCGCGCACCTCGGCGGCGACATCGATGCCGGGTCTTGGTCGACGCAGTGCCACCTCGATGGCCTTGGTCGTCGCCGCGCCGAACGACGGATCGCTGGCCCAGACGACCCGCGCCCGGGTCAAGGCCATGAACTCCCAGGTCGCCGCCTCCTGCCCGTAGTAGGCATCAAAGCCCGACAGCCTGACGGACACCGGCCCTTTGGACCCCGAGGGCCGCAGGCGCATGTCGACGTCGTAGAGCCCTCCCTCGCCCGTATGCGCCGAGAGCGCCGAGATCAGCCGCTGGGTGAAACGGACGTAGAAGACGTCGGCGGCCCAGCCTTTCTTCTCTGAAACAGCCTCTGGCGGGGCGTCGTAGACGGTCATGAGATCGAGATCAGACCCCGCCGTCATCTCGCCCGAACCGGCCTTGCCGAGCGCGATCACCGCGACCGCGCCCGTCATCGCCCCGCCGAGCCGTTCGGTCTCGGCCAGAGCCGCCGCCGACAGGGTGCGCATCGCCGCGTTGGCCAGATTGGTGAAGCCCCGCCCGGCCGCCTGGGGTCCAATCCGGCCGGACAGGGTCTGCATACCGATCCGGAACATCTGCTCACGGTGCAGACGCCGGACCGCATTCATCGCGCCTTCGAAATCGCCGGCCTCGGCCGCCTCGCGTTCCATCTGGTCGAACAGACCGGTATCAACGCCGAGCTCGGTCTCGAAGCGGGCGTCCAGCATCGAGTCCAGCGCTGCCGGATAGCGGCCGAGGGTTCGGGCGAGGCGCGGGGCGAAGGCCATGACGCCGACGATGCGTTCGAACAGCTCGGGCTGGTTCAGGAACAGGGCCTGCACCTGCACCCCGGCGGACAGTCCGGCAAAGAAGACGGAGAACCGGCGGAATGCGGCGTCCGCAGCCCCCGTCCTGGCGGCCGCTTCAAGCAGGCGGGGAGCCAATCGCGTGAACAACTCGCGTCCCCTTGCCGACCGCGTGGCCGGGATGCGGCCGTGGTGCCAGGAGCGGATCGCGTCTGACACCGCCGCCGGGTCGGAAAAGCCCATCCGCGCCAGGGTCGCGAGGGTTTCGGGGTCGTTCTCGACACCGGTGAAGACCAGGCTGCCGAACTCCGACGACAGCTGTTCCTCGCCTTCGAACAGGTCGCCATAGCGGCGATTGACCCCGACCAGCAGCGTCTCGACCTCGGCGTCGAAGTCGGCGAGATCGCCATGCCCGGACAGGGAGGCGACGGCTACACGCCGCGCCGGATCGGCGGGCAGGACGTGGGTCTGCTCGTCATCCAGCATCTGGACCCGGTGCTCCAGCGCGCGCAGGCGTTCGTAGGACGCGGTCAGCTCAGCCGCGACGTCGGCCGGGACATGACCCTTGTCCGCCAGGGCCGCCAGCGCATCGACCGTTCGGGGCGACCTCAGCGACGGGTCGCGGCCGCCGAGGATCAGCTGCTGGGTCTGGGCGTAGAACTCGATCTCGCGGATGCCGCCGCGCCCGAGCTTGAGGTTGGCCCCGGCCGCCTCCAGACCCTCGCCGGTCTTGTGGACGTGGATCTGTCGCTTGATCGACTGGATGTCGAGGATGGCCTGATAGTCCAGGCTGCGTCGCCAGACGAAGGGCGTCAGCGCCTTCAGGAAGTCCGCGCCTTCGATAAGGTCGCCGATGGCCGGCCGCGCCTTGATGAAGGCGGCGCGCTCCCAGTTCTGGCCGACGCCTTCGTAGTAGTCGAGCGCCATGGGCACAGCGACGACCGGGGGTGTGGACGACGGGTCCGGGCGCAG
>JADCBH010000227.1 GCA_020253595.1 Brevundimonas sp. | reverse complement strand
CGACTTCCTGAGCGGCAAGGGGGAGATGTCCGTCCTGATCCGCGATCATGACTGGAGCGCGACCCCGCTCGGCCCCATCGCGACCTGGTCCCAGAGCCTGAAGACGATCGTCGGGATGATGGTCGCGGCGCCCAACCCGATGGTTCTTCTGTGGGGCTGGCAGGGCACGCTGATCTACAATGACGGCTACGCCCGCTTCGCCGGTCGGCGCCACCCGGAACTGCTGGGCATGGGGGCTCGCGAAGGCTGGCCGGAAATCGCGGACTTCAACGATCAGAACATCCGTCGCGCCCTGGCGGGCGAGGCCTGGTCGCTGACGCGTCAGGAGCTGATGCTGGACCGGCAGGGCGTTCCCGAGGCCGGCTGGATGGACCTGGACTACACGCCGGTCCCCGACGAGAGCGGCCGCCCGGCCGGGCTGATGGTCTTTGTGCGCGAGGTCACAGACCAGATCCTGGCCGAACGCCGTCAGGAGGCCGAGCGCGCCCGGCAGGATGCCCTGATCGCCCTGGACGATGCGCTCAGCCAGACCGATGCGCCCCTCGACATCGCCGAGCAGGCCAGCGCCATTCTGGGTCGCATGCTGGCCGCCGACCGGGTGGGGTACGGCGTCATCAACCCCGAAGACGAGACGATCGACGTGGTCCGGGACTGGCGGGCGACGCCGGACCTGACCTCGGTCGTCGGGCTGCACCGGTTTCGCGACTATGGCCTGTATGTCGAGGACACCGTGGCCGGTCGTCCGGTGGCGATTTCCGATGTCCGCGCCGACCCACGCACCAGGGCCGACCCCGTCCCGCTGCTTGCCCAGGGGATCACGGCCCTGCTTGATGCCCCCCTGCAGGAAGGCGGGCGCACCGTGGCCCAGATGCTGGTGCACTCCGCCACGCCCCGCCTCTGGACGCCGGACGAGATCGCCTTCGCCCGCGAGTTCGGAGAACGCACTCGCGCCGCCATTGCCCGGCGTGAGGCCGAACGCGACGCCGCCCGGCAACGCGATGAACTGCAGCGCCTGACCGACAGCCTGACGGTGCTGGTCAGCTTCGTCGATCGGGACCACCGCTATCAGCTGAACAACCGCGCCTATGTCCATTGGTTCGGCCCCGAGGCGGAAAGCCTGGTGGGTCGATCTCTGGTCGAAGTGCTGGGTCAGGTCGCCTACGACAGGGCCCTGCCTCGCATCGAGGCGGCGCTGGCCGGTGAACATCTGACGTTCGAGGACTTCCTGCCCTATTCGGGGACGCGCGGTCGCCATATCCGCGCGGACTACATTCCCCGTCGTGACGCGACGGGCGCCGTGGACGGCTTCTATGCGGTCGTGGCCGACATCTCGGAGCGCAAGGAAGCCGAGTTGCGTCAGCAGGTGCTGGTCGAGATCGGCGACGCCATGCGCGATCTGGCCGACCCCGCCTGTCTGGCGGCGCGCGCCGCCGAGGTGCTGGGGCGGTTCCTGAAGGCGGATCGGGTGGGCTACGCCACCGTGGATGCCGCCGCCGAGAGCATCCTGGTCGAGCAGGACTGGGTCTCCGACCGCGCGCGGTCGATCGCCGGCACCCTGCGACTGCGGGACTGGGGAAACTTTATCGACGACCTCAAGTCCGGTGTGATTCTGCGGGTCGACGACGTTCGTGGCGACCCCCGGGTTGAGGGCGCGACCGAGAGTCTGGAGGACGCCGCCTGTCGCGCCTTCATCAACGTGCCGGTGCTGGAGGGCGGGGCGCTGGTCGCCATGATCTTCGTCACCCACGCCAACGCGCGGGTGTGGACCGACCACGAGGTCGATCTGGTTCAGCAGGTGGCCATCCGCATCCGCATCGAGGTCGAGCGCGCCCGCGCCACCCAGGCGCTTAAGACGCTGAACGCCACCCTGGAGGAGCGGGTCGCCGAGCGCACCGGCGAGCTGATGCATGTCGAGGAGGCCCTGCGTCAGTCCCAGAAGATGGAAGCCATCGGCCAGCTGACCGGCGGCATCGCCCACGACTTCAACAATCTTCTGGCCGGCATCTCCGGCAGCCTGGAGCTGATCGAGAAGCGGATGGCCGAGGGCCGGCTGGCCGGCATGGATCGCTTCATCCAGGCCGCCCAGGGCGCGTCGCGCCGGGCCGCGACCCTGACCCAGAGGCTGCTGGCCTTCTCGCGCCGTCAGACGCTGGATCCCCGGCCGACCGACGTGAACCGGCTGGTATTCGGCATGGAGGACCTGATCCGGCGAAGCGTCGGGCCGGACGTCCAGGTCGCCATCGAAACGACGAGCGAGCTCTGGATGACCCGGATCGACCCGTCCCAGCTTGAGAACGCCTTGCTGAACCTGTGCATCAACAGTCGCGACGCCATGGTGCCGAACGGCGGGCTGCTGACCATCCGGACCGTCAACGTGACGCTGGCCGCGGCCGAGGCGAGGGGCCACGATCTTTCGCCGGGCGACTACATCGAGCTGTCGGTGACCGACACCGGGTCAGGCATGACGCCCGAGGTCGCGGCCAAGGCCTTCGAGCCCTTCTTCACCACCAAGCCTCTGGGTCAGGGCACGGGACTGGGCCTGTCCATGATCCACGGCTTCATGCGCCAGTCCGGCGGCCAGATCCGCATCGAGACCGAGCCGGGTGAGGGCGCCATAATCACGCTCGCCCTGCCCCGCTGGCTGGGTCCGGTCGAGGAGATCAAGGTGCCCGAGCCACAGACCGTCCCCGACGACCCGGGCCAGGGCGAGACTGTCCTTGTGATCGACGACGAGGAGATCGTCAGAATGCTGGTGGTCGAGGCGCTGGAAGAAGCAGGCTACGTCGCGCTCCAGGCCGCCGATGGACCCTCGGGCCTGGCCATCCTGAACTCGGATGCGCGCATCGATCTGCTCGTCTCCGATGTCGGACTGCCCGGGGGCATGAACGGACGCCAGGTGGCGGACGCCGCGCGCACAACCCGGCCCGACCTGAAGGTGCTGTTCATCACGGGCTATGCCGTGAATGCCGTGGTCGAGGGCGACACGCTGGACCCCGGCATGGCGGTCATGACCAAGCCGTTCCAGGTCTCCGCGCTCGGGGCCCGCATCCGCGAGATGATCGAGGGAAAGGGCTAGACCCAGCCCGCCTGCCTGAGGTCTGCGATCCTCGCGCGCGAGACGGGCGCCTCAAGGCCGCCGCGCAGCCTGATCCGCCAGCCGCGCCCCGCCGGAACGACCGCCTCGACCGCCCTGCGTGCGACCCACCAGGATCGATGCACGCGCAGGCCCTCTCCCTGGGTCAGATCCGTGATCGCCTGGGCCATCGGCATCAGGATCAGCTCTGAGCCCGAAGGCGTGTGGACCCGCACATAGTGGTCCTCCATCTGCAGGCACAGGACGTCGGCACGGGAGGGTCCTCGCGGTGCCGGGGCCGCGGTCGACGGCACCGGTGCGTCCGTCTCACCGAATGTTCGCCGGATCAGCAGGGCCGCGCCGACGGCGGCCGCGCTGAGGGTCAGGCTCTGGAGATACCAGACCCCGAGGCCGACATACTGATCCACCCAGGGCCAGAGGGCGGTCGCGGCCACGCGGCTGACCGCCGCCACGGGCGCTGCGACCACAGCGGTCGCCACCGGGACCCAGAGCCAGGCCGGGATCCCGGCACCGCCGGCAGCGCGCGCGACCGCCGGCAGGGCGACGGCGTACATCAGGCTGGCGATCCAGAAGGTGCCGGTGAAGTAGGCGATCCGGACCAGGGCGGAGCCGTTGTTGTAGCTGCCGAACGGACCGACCAGTCCCAGAAACACCCCGACCACGGTCGTCAGCGCGACCATCACAAGCAGACGCTTGAGACCCGGAGAGGAGGGCAGGCGAAGGCCGATCATGGCCGGACCATAGCCTTGCATTCTGTTCGGTCCAGACCCGCTCACCCGTTCACGAACCCGTTCGCCCATTGGCGAAGTCCGGCTGGAAAGGCCGCACGGGCCCCGGTCAGAAGGTCGTCACCGACCCTCCTGGACCCTCTGCCATGACCCTGCTCAAGACGCTTCTTCGCCTCACGGCCTTCGCCGCCACGCTCGCCGCCGGCCCGGTGCTCGCCCAGTCCGACGTGGCCTTCCGACCCCTGACGGCGGCGGATCCTGCGGGGCTGCCGCTTGAAGGCGGTGTCTGGCTGCCGGCCGACGCAGAGCCCGGCCGGCACTATCCGCTTGTCGTCATGTCCCACGGCAACGGCGGCATCTACTCCGGCCACTCCGACACCGCCGAGGCCCTGGCAACGGCCGGATTCATCGTCGCGGCGGTCAACCACACCGGCGACAACTATCGCGACCAGAGCCGGGCCAGCGAGGTGATCGATCGCCCGCGCCAGCTCAAGGTGCTCATCGACCATATGGTTTCGACGTGGGACGGTCCGCCGGTCGACCCGACGCGGATCGGGGCCTTCGGCTTCTCGTCGGGAGGCTTCACCGTGCTGGCCGCGGCCGTAGGGCGTCCGGACCTGCGCCGGGTTCTGGACCACTGCCGCGACCACCCCGACATCTACGACTGCCGCCTGATCCGGAACCAGCCGCCCTCCACGGACCAGGCGGACCGGGCCTGGACCCATGACCCCCGTATCCGCGCCGTGGTCGCTGCGGCACCGGCACTGGGCTACACCTTCACTCGCGAAGGGCTCGCCGACGTGACCCAGCCCGTGCAGCTGTGG
>JADCBH010000226.1 GCA_020253595.1 Brevundimonas sp. | reverse complement strand
TAGAACTCGATGATGGAGCGGGGCAGGGGCGTGCCCTCCTCGATGCCGAGGCGCTGGCTCAGCGAGCCTGCGACGATGTTTCGGCACACCACTTCGAGCGGGATGATCTCGACTTCGCGGATCAGCTGCTCGCGCAGATTCAGGCGCTTGATGAAGTGGTTGGTCACGCCGATGCCGTTCAGGCGCATCATGATGAATTCGCTGATCTTGTTGTTCAGCACGCCCTTGCCTTCGAGCGTCGCCTTCTTCTGGGCGTTGAAGGCCGTGGCGTCGTCCTTGAAGTACTGGATCAGGGTACCGGGCTCTGGGCCTTCATAGAGGATCTTGGCCTTGCCCTCGTAGATCTTCTTGCGCTTGGGAGTCATCATGGCGGTCCTTGACCGGGCGGAACGAGGCGTCGCCGAAAACGAAAATCGCGCGGCCAGAGGGTTCGTCTGGGCGGCGCGATCCGGTCTCGAGCTGAGCGGGGAATGTTTCCCGCTGGCCTTAGCCGAAATCACCCTGCGACACAAACGCCGACCCGAACGCAACCTTAGGGCCACACCGGGCTTGCTCCGTGCACGACGGTCCGTCTCGGTGCCGATATCCATTGCCTTGCAGGCGACGCCGGATATAGACCACGCCCGCTGGCTGACCTGCAGTTGGCACTAGGAGCGACCACGCATGACGACCTTCAACGATCGGGAAAAGGGCTTCGAGTCCAAGTTCGCCCTCGATCAGGAACAGGAATTCAAGGCCATGGCTCGGCGCAACAAGCTGTTGGGCCTGTGGGCGGCCGAGAAGATGGGGCTGTCCCCCGAATCCGCCGAGGATTACGCCAAGGCCGTGGTTCGTGCGGACTTCGAACAGCCGGGCGAGGAGGATGTCTTCCGCAAGCTCGATCAGGACTTCAAGGGCTCGGGCATCAGCGTCTCCGAAGGCGAGATCCGCTCCAAGATGGACGAACTGGCCTCGGTTGCACGCGACCAGATCCGGGCGGGCGAGTAAGCGTCCCCAAGCTCGAGAATCATGACGGCCGGCGGATCGCTCCGCCGGCCTTTTTCATTTGCGGCGGTTAGTGGCCAGGCGTCAGCACGCCGTCGATCACATGAATGACGCCATTTGACGCGTTCACGTCCGTCGCGGTGATCCAGAAGGTCTCGCCCGTCGAATCGGTCAGGCGCAGCCGGCCGCGCCCGGCGTCCTGTGCAGTCAGCCGGCCACCTTCGACGGTGGACAGGACGGCGCTTCCGCCGCCAACGCGGACTGCCGTGGCGAGGTCGGAGGCGGAGATCCGGCCCGGGACCACGTGGTAGGTCAGGATCCGGGTCAACTGGGCGCGCTGACGGGGCTGGACGAGCCGTTCGACCGTGCCATCGGGCAGGGTGCTGAAAGCAGCGTTGTTGGGAGCGAAGATGGTGAAGGGGCCGCTACCGGACAGGGTGTCGGCCAGACCCGCCGCCTGGACGGCCGCGACCAGCGTCGAAAAGTCGGGATTGGCGGCGGCGATACCGACCAAGGTGGTGGAACTCGCCGCGGCGGCAGCAGGGCGAGCGGCCCGGGGACGGTCGTGAGCTGTCGCTGCCGTGGCGGTCATGGCGACGGCGGATGCGATGAGGAGGAATGAGCGGGCCAGACGGGTCATGGGGGAGTCTCCTGTGAAAGGCCGCTCTCGGAATCGGCGCGGCTCACAGGGAGCTACTGGGCTGCATGCCCGGCGGACGCGGACGGCCACGCTTAAATTTCGGTAATCAAATCAAGCTAATGGATGGATCTGGATAGGAAAAAGGGCCGCAGCGGGGGATCTGCGGCCCTTCCTCGATCGGGGGCTTGGGGGAAAGCCTCGCCCGATGTCGTTTGCGTCTCGCGCCCCTCTAGAATGCGGCGCTGAGCGATTGGTTCACCGGTGTGATCAGCCCGGCATCACGACGGTGTCGATGGCGTGGATGACGCCGTTCGACGCCGCGACGTCCGCCTGCACGACACGCGATGTGTTGCCTGCGGCGTCGGTCAGGGTGATCGAGCCATCAGCCTCGGCGCGCGCCGTCAGCGTGCCGCCCTGCACGGTGGTCAGGGTGGCAGAGCCACCGCCCGCGGTGATCTGCTCGGCCAGGGCTGCGGCGCTGACGTTGCCCGCGACCACGTGGTAGGTCAGGATGCCGGTCAGGTCTTCCTTGCCGGCCGGGGCCATCAGGCTTTCGCGCGTGGCAGCCGGGATTTTCTCGAACGCGGCATTGGTCGGGGCGAAGACCGTGAAGGGTCCCGCGCCGTTCAGCGTGTCGACCAGTCCGGCAGCCTGGACCGCGCTGACCAGGGTGGTGAAGTCGGGGTTGCCCTGGGCGACGGCGACGACGGTGCCCGTGGTAGCTGCCGGCGCTTCGGCTGTGGCGTCGGCGGCCGGGGCTTGGGTTTCAGCGCCCGAGTTGCAAGCGGCGAGGCCCAGGAGGGCGGCCGATGCGACGGACAGGGTGAGGATGCGGGTGTTCATGGCGTCAAACTCCTGAATACGCGCGCGTTCGTCAGCGGAGGCTGCGGGCGGCGTCGGAGCAAAGACGGTCCAGCTTCACGAAGGATGCGTCCGCGATCACGTTTTCCGGCGCGACAGGGGGACGCAGGGCCTCAGCCGACGGGGGGATCGTCCCGAAGCCAGCCGGTGATCGAAAGGCGGGGCGCGCCGGCATAGGGCGCGACCGGGGCCACGGAATGCCATTGGGGGGCCTTGAACAGGGTCAGAACGTTGAACTGCGGACGCAGGCCACGCGTGATGTCGCCGGCCTCGTCATGGAACAGCAGCTGTCCGCCCCAGTCCGTGCGCCATTCCCGGGTCAGGCCGATGGTGTAGGCGGCGCGGCGCTCGCCTACGCCGGTGTCGTTGTGCAGGGTCAGAAAGTCGCCTGGTCGGAACAGAGTGGCCTGGGCATCGATCTTCGTAATGCCCGTCTCGCCGGCCACCGCCGCGCAGAAGTCGCGGGCGTCGGGGCTGTTCAGAAGCTCAAGCAGGGCGTGGGTCACGTGGCCGGGGTCGCGGCCATTGAGGAAGGCCTCGATGATGGGATAGGCGAGGTAGCTGAAGCCGAAGCCGGTTCGTGCGGCCTCAAGAGCGACGCGGGCTTTCGCGGCCACGCCGTCCCTGCCCAGCGTTTGTAGCGCCTGCGGCGACAGCCATTCGCCGCGCCCCTGGGCGTCCGATAGCGACAGGCCCCATGGCGTTGCGGTCTTCAGCGCGGCCTCAAGGCGGTGGGCGCTGTCCGGCGTCAGGAAGTCGAAGATCTGGACCACGCCGTCGCGGCTGAACTCGCCAGCATAGTCGCGGGCGTCGAGCGTCGGGTTCAGGTGGATCAGGTCGGACACGGCCTAACCGAACACCCGCTGGAATACCGTGTCCACGTGCTTGGTGTGATAGCCGAGGTCGAACAGGGCCTCGAGCTCGGCATCGGGGACGACCACGTCCGGATCGGCCTTCAGGAAGTCGAGGAAGTTTCCTTCACCGCGCCACACCTTCATGGCGTTCCTCTGGACGGCGGCATAGCCGTCTTCACGCGAGACGCCTGCCTGGGTCAGCGCCAGCAGCACGCGTTGAGAATGAACGAGGCCGCCGAGGCGATCGAGGTTCCTGGCCATGTTGTCCGGATAGACGACCAGCCGTTCGACCACCATCGCCAGACGGTGCAGGGCGAAGTCGAGGTGGATGGTGGCATCGGGGCCGATGCCGCGCTCGACCGAGGAGTGGCTGATGTCGCGCTCGTGCCAGAGGGCCACGTTTTCCATCGCGGGCGTGACCGCTGAGCGGACCAGGCGGGCGAGGCCGGTCAGGTTCTCGGTCAGGATGGGATTGCGCTTGTGCGGCATGGCCGACGAGCCCTTCTGGCCGGGATCGAAGGGTTCTTCAGCTTCCAGCACCTCGGTGCGCTGGAGGTGGCGGATCTCGACGGCCAGCCGCTCCACAGACGAGGCGACGACGCCGAGCGCGGCGAAAAAGGCTGCGTGACGGTCGCGCGGGATGACCTGGGTCGAGACGGGTTCGACTGCGAGACCCATCTTCTCGGCGACGTATTCCTCCACAGCCGGATCAACGTTGGCGAACGTTCCCACGGCACCCGAGATCGCACAGGTGGCGATCTCCTCGCGCGCGGTCAGCAGGCGTCGCCGCGCGCGCTGGAACTCGGCGTGATAGCCGGCGAGCTTCAGGCCGAAGGTCACCGGCTCGGCATGGATGCCATGGCTGCGTCCGACGCAGGCCGTGTACTTGTGTTCCCTGGCGCGTGTTTCCAGAGCGGCCAGCACGCGGTCGACGCCAGCGACCAGAAGGTCCGAGGCCCGGGCCAGCTGGACTGCGAGGCAGGTGTCCAGCACGTCGGAGGAGGTCATGCCCTGGTGCAGGAAGCGGGCTTCCTCGCCGACGGTTTCAGAGACGTGGGTCAGGAAGGCGATGACGTCGTGCTTGGTCGTGCGTTCGATCTCGTCGATGCGGTCGCTGTCCCAGACCGCATCCTTGCCCTTGGCCCAGATGGCGTCTGCGGCTTCGCGCGGGATGACGCCCAGCTCGGCCATCTTCGTGGCGGCGTGTGCCTCGATCTCGAACCAGATCCGGTACTTGGTCTCGGGCGACCACAGGGCGACGGCTTCGGGGC
>JADCBH010000225.1 GCA_020253595.1 Brevundimonas sp. | reverse complement strand
GTCTGATCCCCGGCATGACGGCGCCGGTGAGTTTCGAGGGCAGCCTGTAGCCGAGACGGCTCACAACCCCGCCAGGTTATTGAGGTTCACGATCGGCATCAGGATGGCCAGGACCATCAGCAGCACGATGCCACCCATCAACAGCAGGACGCCAGGCTCGACCAGCGACACGAGCGCCTGAACCAGGCTGTCCAGCTCCTGCTCCAGATCTTGCGCCGCGCGCTCCAGTCCGAGCCCCAGCTTGCCCGACTGCTCGCCCGCCGCGACGATGGCCAGCAACAGAGGGGGGAAGACGTCGGCCTCGGCCATGGCGCGGCGCAAGGACGAGCCTTCGCGAACGCGGGTGGCGGTGACCAGCGCGCGCTCCCGCGCGAAGCGGTTGGGCGTCACGGCAGCTGCGGCCTGCAGCGCCTCGACCAGCGGCACATCGGAACGAACCAGCGTCGCCAGCGAGCCGGCAAAGCGCGCGGCGTTTAAATGCTGGACGAAGCCGGCGAACGGCGGGGTCTTGAGCAGGAACTCGGCGAACCGGCGGCTGTTGGCCGGGATCGCCAGCCAGCGATTCCAGCCGAGGCCCGCCAGCCCCAGCCCAATCAGGACATAGACGCCAAAGCTCTGGACGAAACCCGAAAGCGCAATCAGCGCGCGGGTCAGGAAGGGAAGTTCTGCACCGCGCGAAACGAACACACGAACGATGTCGGGCACCACATAGACCATCATCAGGGTGATCATCAGCAGCGACACCCCGGCCAGCAGCGCCGGATAGAGCAGCGCAAGCTGGACCTTGCGCCGCGCCTTCTCCTGGTTGCCGACGAACTCGGTCAGATGGGCCAGCACCGTCGACAGCTTGCCCGACTGCTCGCCTGCAGCGATGGAGGCGCGATAGAACTCGGGAAAGACCTTCGGGTGGCGACCCAGCGCGACGGCGAAGCTGCGGCCCTCCAGGATGGCCGCGCGCACGTCGTTCAGGACGACGGCGACGGGCTGACCCTCGGTCTGCTGGGCCGCGATCCTCAACGCCTCCTCGATGCGGATATCCGAGCCAATCAGGGTCGAGAGCTGCCGGGTCACAGCGGAGAGCGTCTTGGACGAGACTCCGCGCTTGAACAGGGTGATGCCTGCGCCCTGCGTCCGCGCCGGTTCATTGGCCAGGGCGACACCGGTGGGCAAAAGGCCCCGGTCGCGGACCAGCTGGCGCGCGCCGACATCAGATGCGGCTTCGATGGTGCCCTTGTGGGGGCGGCCCTCGGCGTCGACGGCTTGCCACGCAAAGACGGGCATCAGACGTCCTCGCGGACCACGCGCGCGACCTCCTGCACCGTGGTCTCGCCGGCCATGGCCTTGGCCGCGCCGTCTTCCAGCAGGCCCGGACCGCGCTGGCGAGCCAGACGCACCAGCTCGGGCTCGCCCACCCCGTCGTGAACGGCCTGCTGCATCGCCGGGTCGACCTCGATGACTTCATAGACGCCCAGACGCCCCTTGTAGCCTTCGCCCCGGCACTGTGGGCAGCCGACCGGGCGGAAGACGCGACCCCCGACCGGAATGGCACCGCCCGTCACTTCACTGTCGGCGGCGGTCGCCGTGTCCTCGCGACGGCAGTGGGGGCAGAGGCGGCGCACCAGCCGCTGGGCGATCAGGCCGGTCAGCATGGGGGCCAGCAGATAGCGTTCGACGCCCATGTCGATCAGCCGCGTCACGCTGCCGACGGCGGTGTTGGTGTGCAGCGTCGACAGCATCAGGTGACCGGTCATGGAGGCGCGCACGGCGACCTCTGCGGTCTCATGATCCCGGATCTCGCCCACCATGATGACGTCAGGGTCCTGGCGAAGGATGGCGCGCAGCCCCCGCGCGAAGGTCAGGTCGATCTTGGCGTTGACCTGCATCTGTCCGATGCCGTCCAGCGCATACTCGATGGGGTCTTCGACCGTCATGATGTTGCGGCGGCGATTATTCAGGCGCGTCAGGGCCGAATAGAGCGTCGTGGTCTTGCCCGAACCGGTCGGGCCAGTGACCAGGATGACGCCATGCGGCCGGGCGATCAGGCGCTCGAAGGTGGCGAGGTCGCGCTCGCTCATGCCGAGTTGGGCGAGGTCCAGGCTGGTCGAGCCACGGTCCAGCAGACGCAGCACCACACGCTCGCCGTACTGGGACGGAATCGTCGAGACGCGGACGTCGACGTCCAGCCCGCCGATGCGTAGCGTCACGCGCCCGTCGTGGGGCACGCGCTTCTCGGCGATGTCGAGGCGCGCCATGACCTTGATGCGGCTGACCAGCAGAGGCGCAAGCGCCCGGGCTGGCTCCAGCACTTCCCTCAGCACGCCGTCGATGCGGAAGCGGACGACAAGACGCTTTTCTTCCGCTTCAATGTGAATGTCCGAGGCACCGTCGCGGATGGCCTGGAGCAACAGGGCGTTGATCAGGCGAACCACCGGGGCATCGTCGCGGCTGTCCAGCAGGTCGTCGATGACGGCGGCCTCGTCGGCCAGGGCCTTCAGATCGTCTTCTGAGGCGGCGATGTCGGCGGCGGGCGCGGCCTCGCCCCCGGTCTGGTCACGAAGAACAGCGTCGAAGCGGTCGTCGTCGACGGCCTCGAACGCGAGATCGGTCCCGGCGACGCGGCGGACCTCCAGAAGGGTCTCCAGCGTCGCGGAGCGGCGGTGCAGGCAGACCGGACGTTCGCCGCCGGTGACGATCATGGCTCCGCGGCGGCGGGCAAAGGCATAGCCCAGGGTCGCGGCTGGGATCGGGCGATCTTCGGCCAGGGTCATGGGCGTTCGACCCGCAGGGTGGCGTTGACAGCGCCGGGCTGACTGCCTCGCTGAAGCTCGACCGACGACAGGTTCGCGCCTGAGGTCTCCAGCGCCGATAGCCAGGGGATCAGGCTGTCGTAGCGGCCTTCCGAAACGGTCACAGTCGCGACGTCTCCGTCCATGGTGACCGTCGGGACGACGCCGAAGGTGGCGGCCTGGTTCGGGATTGCGGTCTCCAGCGGGCCGTCCAGACCGGCGACCATCGGGCCGGGAGGCCCCGCCGTGCGCACGCGAACCATGACCTCTTCATAGGCCGCGATGCGGGCGACCGAGGCGGTCCGGGCCTCGAGCAGGGGGCGCAGCATCAGCAGCCACAGGACCGTGCCGGCCAGCAGAACGCCGAGGCCGGCCAGCAGTATCTGCTCTCGCTGCGAACGGGCAGCATACCAGGCGGCAGCGGCATCGAGCCCGGGCACCGGACGGGTCATCAGGACGGGCGCTTTCATCCGACGCCTTCCGAGACAATCAGCGTCGCGTTCAGCCCACCCGACGCGGCCGCGGCATCGACCACGCCGGGTGCGCCCGTCGCCGTCAGTCCGGACGCGTTGAGAGCCTGAACCGCCCCGTCCAGCGTCGATGCGTCAGGTACGACGACTGCGATGTCCAGCTCGCCGGGCCCATAGGCCACGCGGCTGAAGGAGACGACGCCCGTGCCGGGCAGGGCCTGTGAGGTTCGGGCCATCAGACCCGTGAAAGGCTTCGCCCCGCCGCCCGCTCCGGGCAGCAGACGATCGGCGGCTGCGACGGGGTCGTCGGTCGCGGCGACCTGGGGCGCGACGGACTGCAGGACGGCCCGGGCCTCGGCCTCCTTGCGCTCGGCCATGCCGTGCAGCACCAAGGCATCGACGCCCAGGATGGCGATGTGGGCGACCACGCCGATCCCGGCGACCCAGGCCAGGGTGCGGCCGGCGGAGAGGTCGGTGGGGCGCATGGCGGCGTAGGACCCTTGGCGCAGGTCCAGCGGCGGCAGGATCAGCAGGGGTTCGCTCGAGAAATCGACCGTGACCCCAGAGGCATCCACGCCTTCCATCAAGGCTGCCGGCAAGGTGTCGCCAAACGGAAAGATCCGGGGTTGATCGGCTGCGGCCCAGGCGGCGTCCAGCATGCTGACAGCCACGGCGAAGCCTGAGCCGTTGTCGGTCCGAACCAGGGCGCGATCGCCCTCGATCTTCACGGTCCATGCCCCCTCGGGCGGGACCGGAAGGGCCAGGGCATCGGGCGTCAGGACGGAGGGCTCCAGTTCGGCCTCTGCCAGAAGCGCGATCCAGCGGTCCATCCGGGCCCGTCGGACGACAAAGGCGACGTGACGACGCGGCGCGACCTCATAGCCCAGCGCGAAGTGCAGATTGGCAATCGGCTCGGCCACGGCGTCTTCCATCGCATACGGAAGATTGGACAGCCGTTGGGCGCGGGTCGCGAAGGGCAGGTCGACCGTCAGGGTCAGGACGTCTTCGGACGGCACCAGAACCGTCGTCGGCCCCGCCCAGGCGCGGTCGACCGCAAAGATTCTGTCATCGACGATACGCCATAAGCCTCGACTCGGAAGGTTCGAACGGGCGGGTCGACCGGGCATCGGAAGTCCGTGACAGAAGGGCGTGGTCCAGGGCCACGAGGCGGTCTATAGCAGCGAAAAACAGGCTGTCGCTACGGGCAGCCCCATCGAGAAAAAGTGTCATGATTACTTCGTCTGAGCGTCATGAGCGCGGACGTCGTCTGCTCGGGCGGCGGGCTGGCCTGACTCTGGTCGAGATGATCGTTGTGCTGGCGATCATCGCCGTAGTCGCCGTCCTGATCGTGCCCAACGTCATCGGTCGGCCGGACGAAGCGCGTGTGACGGTCGCCAAGACCGACCTCAAGACCGTGGCGACGGCCCTGCGCATGTACCGGCTGGACAACGGTGACTATCCGACGACGGATCAGGGGCTTCAGGCGCTCGTCGAGCGCCCGACCGCGCCGCCCGCACCGCGCGCCTATCCGGCCGAGCCCTATCTGACCGAACTGCCGCAGGACCCTTGGGGTCGTGATTACGTCTACCGCAGCCCGGGACAGGGCGGAGCCTACGACCTGTTCAGCCTCGGCAAGGACGGCGAGGAAGGCGGCGAGGGTCTGGACGCCGATCTGACGGAGAAGAGCCGCTGATGATCTCTGTCGGGGGACAGGTCGGGCGGCTCCGTCGCGAGGGCATGACGCTCGTGGAGATTCTGGTCGTCCTGGCCATCGTCGGCGTCATGGCGGCGGTGGTCACCCTGGGCGTCGGCGCGGCCGACCGGGGCATGGGCGTGGAGACCGAGGCCAACCGTCTGGCCGACCGGCTGAGGCTCGCTGCCGACGATGTTCTGGTGACGCGTCGGCCGCTCACCCTGGCCTTTGATGGCGAGGGCTATGGCTTCGTCCGCCCGGACGGACAGCCGACGGAGGGGCTCGAGGCCCTGGCCGACCGGCATGCCTTGCCGCCGGGGGTGACGCTCATCGGGCTGGAGACAGCCTCGCCCGTCACCATCGATCCCGACGGGGCCCAGCCGGTTGCTGCGTTCGGCCTCACCAAGGGTGACCAGCGCTGGCGCGTGGAGTTCGATGGTCTGAACGTCGTCGCCCGGCCCGTCACGGACGAGGCCGCCTGATGCGCGCTCGCCGGTCCGGCTATTCCCTGATGGAGGCGCTGGTGGCGCTCTTCATCCTGGCCATCGCGACCGTGGGTCTGACCCGCGCCACCCAGGCCCACGTGGACGGCGTGCGGGGGCTGGAGAATCGGGTCGTCGCCCAGTGGGTGGCCGAGAACCGCCTGACCGAACTGAACCTGAGGGGGGGGGCCAACACGCCCGAT
>JADCBH010000224.1 GCA_020253595.1 Brevundimonas sp. | reverse complement strand
TGGAAACAGTCGACCGCTGGGCACCGGGCTTCAAGGCGTCGGTGGTCGGGCGGCTCGCGCTGTCGCCTGTTGATCTGGAACGGCGCTTCGGGCTGGTCGGCGGAGACATCTTCCATGGCCGCCTCACCCTGGATCAGTTGTTCAGCGCCCGGCCGGTCCTCGGGCATGCCAATCACCGGATGCCGGTACCGGGCCTCTATCTGTGCGGATCGGGGGCACATCCCGGGGGAGGCGTCACCGGCGCGCCCGGCCACAATGCCGCGCGCACAATCATCAAGCACGTCAAGCCAGGCTGATGCCGAGCGTACTTTGCAGGGCTGCTCGTACAGCAGTCTCCGTGAAGGGCTTCTGAATCGCCGGCCGGCCGCGCCACTCGTCCGGTAGGTTCCCCGCACCGAAGCCCGTCGAGAACATGAACGGGATGTCGCGTTCGACCAGCGCTGTCGCGATCGGGAAGACCACGCGCCCCGCAACGTTCACGTCAAGCAGGGCCGCGTCGAGCGCGGACGCGGCGGCGATGAGGTCCAGTGCTTCCTCAATCGTACCGGCGGGGCCAATGACGATGCACCCCATGTCCTCGAGCATGGCTTCCAGCAGCATGGCCACCAGGGACTCATCCTCAACGACGAGCACGCAGCGTCCTTCCAACCCTGTGGTCATGGAACTCTCCGCCCTTCGCGGCCTGCCCACGATTGGTGTTGAGCCCTAGTCCAGATCGTCCTCTACCGCCACATGGCCGTCGAGCATTGCCGACGGTGTCCCAGCGTCTAGGATCGCCGAATGTCGTTTGCGGCCTTGGTTCTCGGAATGTCCCTGCTGTCGTCGCCGCCGCCTGAAGCGCATGAAGCACAGGTCGAACAGGGTCGGCTCTCTGGACGGCTTGTCGAGGGGATCGTGTCCTATCAGGGCATCCCTTACGCGGCCCCGCCTGTGGGACCGTTGCGCTGGCGGCCGCCGCAACCTGCCGAATCGTGGTCCGGGACAAGGCCTGCGGACCGTCTCGGCGCGATCTGCATCCAGCCGCCCGCAAACGGAGATCCCGGTGTCGGCCCTCCACCGATGAGCGAGGATTGCCTGACGCTGAATGTCTGGGCCCCTCAGGGTGCCAACGGTCTGCCGGTCATGTTCTGGATTCACGGCGGCGGATACAACAACGGCTCCGGTACGGCGGCGCTTTACGACGGTACCAACCTGGCCCGGCGGGGGGTCGTCGTGGTGACGATCAACTATCGGCTGGGACGGCTTGGCTTCTTTGAACACCCCGCGCTCGCCGCTGGGCGTTCCGAGACCGAGCCTGCCGGCAACTATGGCGTCATGGACCAGATCGCGGCCCTGGGATGGGTGCGCGACAATATCGCCGCGCTCGGTGGCGATCCTGAGCGGGTCACGATCTTCGGCGAGTCGGCCGGTGGGGCGGCGGTGACCCAGCTCATGATATCGCCAGCCGCTCGAGGCCTGTTCCATGGGGCGATCGTGCAGTCGGGGATGGGCCGCCAGAGGTCTGCGCTGCTTTCGGAAGATCGACCCGGACGGCCGTCGGCGCAGTCTCTGGGTATCCAGTTCGCACGATCCGCGGGCCTGCCGGACGCGACAGCGGATCAGTTGCGCGCCTTGGCTGCTGAGAGAGTTCTCGCTCCAATGCCCGCATTCTATTCCGACAATCTGATTGTGGATGGCCACGTCGTTCCAGAAGACGTCGTTCAGGCCTTCGCGGCCGGGCGGCAGGCACCGGTGCCGATGATCATTGGTACCAACAGCGCGGAGTTCTGGTGGATCCGACCGAGCGACGCCGGGGCCTATGGTCGGCTCGACGATGCGCTTCTTGATAGCGAGCATCAGGCTCTGATCGAGGCGTACGAGGGTCCCGCAGGCTATGATTCCTCCATCGTGAGTGACCTGGTCTTCAATGAGCCGGCCCGTCATCTGGCTCGCCTGCATGTGAGAGCAGGCGGGCCGACGTGGCACTATCGCTTTGACGTCGTGGCAGCATCCAACCCGGAGCCGAGCGGCGGGGCGACCCATGCGTCGGAACGACCCTATGTGTTCGACAATCTGCGCACCGTCGGTCGACCGATGCAGGCGAGGGATCAGATGGCGGCGGACCTCATGGCGGGTTACTGGGCCGGGTTTGCGATCACAGGCGCGCCCGTGTCCGCCACGGGTGTCCAATGGCCGCAAGCTGTCGGGGACCAGCTCCTCGAGTTCACCAATGAGGGGCCGCGGGTCGTCGATGTCCCGAACCAGCCACGGCTTGATCTGATTGAAGCCTACTACAGTCGCGTCCGACCGGGGCGTTGAGTGTCCGCGCGGCCGCAGCCCGTGTTTTTTCTCTATGGCGAAATCTTGGCCCTTGCGGGGCAGCTCGGGGCTGTGGCATGTAACCGATTACAGACAGCCGACAGACCGTCGCCAAGACGGCTGGAACGGCAGGAACGTTTCAGGACACAGGATTTGGACTTTCTGCTCTCGCAGATATCTGACCGCGTGAACGGGTCGCGCCGATGAAGGCGGCGACCATCCGCGATGTCGCTGAACGGGCCGGCGTATCGGTCGCGTCGGTATCGCGCGTTCTGACTGGGGCCGGCGTGGTCGCCGAGCCAACCCGCTCGAAGGTGCTCGAGGCCGTTGAGGCCCTGTCCTACGTCCCGCACTCAGGTGCGCGCAGCCTTTCGACCAATCGCACAGATGTCGTGGGCGTCATTCTGCCAGACCTTTTCGGCGAGTTCTTCTCCGAGCTGATCCGCGGGATGGATGTGGCCTGTCGCCAGCAGGGCCGACACCTGATCGTGTCGAGCTCCCACGATGACGCCGCCGTCGCCGCCGCGGCGATCCGATCCATGCGGGGCAGGGTGGATGGGCTCATCGTCCTGTCACCGCATCTGGACTCCGGCGAGTTGACGAGCAGCCTGTCCGGCCGTCTCCCGGTTTTGCTGATGAACGGCGCGGACCTCGATGGCCAACAACCCTCCATGGCCGTTGACAACGCGGGCGGCGCGCGCGCGGCTGTTGAGCACCTGCTGGCCCTTGGCCGCCGCCAGATTGCCCATGTCGGTGGTCCCGCCGGCAATGTGGAGGCGCGTCAGCGCAAGCAAGGTTATCTGGACGCGATCGCCTTAGCCGACCACGAGCCCATACTGGCCCAGGGAGAGTTCACTCAGGCCAGTGGGTTCGCTGCGACCTCGGCGCTACTCGCATCCGGCCAGACCCCTGACGCGATCTTTGCCGGCAACGATGCCATGGCCATCGGTGCCTTGCTGGCGATCCAGGAAGCCGGACTTCGCTGTCCCGATGACGTCGCGGTCGTTGGCTTCGACGACGTGCCGATCGCAGAACTTGTGCGGCCCGGCCTGACCACCCTGAACATCGACATCGTCGGCATGGGTCGACGGGCGGTCGAACGTCTGATCGCCGAGATCGAACGCGGTGAAGCAGCCCAGCCGCAGGCCGCCAACGATGCCGACCGCGAAATCATCGTCCCCCGACTGGTCGTTCGCCAGTCGTGCGGTGCACCGACCTCCACCCCGAGCCTTTCAGGAGAGAGGCCATGAACCGCTTCACTACGCGTAATCGCGCCTTGGCTGCGGCATCGGCCATCGCCCTTGCAACAACGGTCGCTGGGGCGGGATCCGCCATGGCGCAGAACACCACCTCGACCCTCAGGGGAACGGTTTACGAAGGTGCCGCCGTCGAGCCGGGCGGCTTTGTCGTCGCCCGCAATGCCGAAACGGGCTACACCAGCCGGGCATCCGTGGCCGCCGATGGTGCCTATGTGCTCGTTGGACTCCGTCCTGGCAGTTATGAGGTGACTGTCACCAGTGGGGACGGTCAGACGGCGACGGACACGGTTACCCTGGGCCTTGGCCAGGTCGGCACGCTGGACCTGGATGTCAGGCAGGGCGGCGGCGCTTCCGCAGATGCCACGCAGCTGGGCGACATCGTGGTGACCGGGCGCCGGATTTTCGAGGTTCGCACCTCGGAAGTGGCGACGAACGTGACTCGCCAGCAGATCGAGGATCTGCCGCAGATCAGCCGAAACTTCCTGAACTTCGCAGCGCTCGCGCCCGGCGTGGTCGTGCAGGAGGGCGATACCGAGCGGACCATCTCGGCGGGAGGCCAGCCCTCGCTCGCCGTCAACGTTTTCATCGACGGTCAGAGCCAGAAGTCGACCATCCTCGACGGCGGCATCGCCGGTCAGGATGACAGCCGCGGCAACCCGTTCCCGCAAAGCGCGGTGCAGGAGTTCCGGGTTCTGACACAGAATTTCAAGGCCGAGTATGAGCAGGCCTCCTCGGCCATCATCACCTCGGTCACTCGGTCAGGCACGAACGACCTGTCCGGCGACCTGTTCGTCTACTACCAGCCCAGCGATTTCATCGCGCAGGACGTCTTCGGCATCCGTGCGGCTCGACCCCAGGCCCCGTTGGAGCGCCTGCAGTACGGTGGTTCGCTCGGAGGTCCGATCATTGAGGACCGACTGCACTACTTCCTGAGTTACGAGCGCAAGGACGAGACCCGCGAGCGGCAGGTGTTCCTGAACCGCACCGAGTTTGCACCTCAGTTCGCAGACCGTCTGGGCACCTTCCCCGCGCCGTTCGAGCAAGACCTGTTCTTCGGCAAGCTGTCCTGGCAGGTCGATGACCGGCAACTCGTTGATCTGTCCACGACCTATCGCACCGAGCAGGATCTTCGCGACTTCGGCAACGGCCCGACGGACCGCACCCGGGCGACCGAGATCAATGGCGAGACGATCAGTGTCGTCTTCCGCCACCAGTACCAGGG
>JADCBH010000223.1 GCA_020253595.1 Brevundimonas sp. | reverse complement strand
TGTCGGTGCCGTCGCGGTGTTGTTCCTCTTCGTCGTCATGATGCTGGACGTCGATTTTGTGCGGTTCAGGGAAGGCTTCGCCTCTTACCTGCCGCTCGCAGCCATTGTTGCGGGCATTCTGCTGGCCGAGATGGTCATGATCTCGATCGTGGTCGCCCAAGGTGGGGCGGCGGCGGATGCGACGGGGCCCGTGGCGGCGACACCCGACATGACCAACGTCGAGGCTATCGGCCGGGTCCTGTACACGGACTATGTCTACTTCTTCCAGGCCTCCGGCATCGTGCTGCTGATCGCCATGATCGGGGCCATCATCCTGACGCTGCGCAAGAAGCCTTCGGTCCGCCGTCAGGATCCGGGTGCCCAGACCAACCGTGACCGTCGCACGTCGGTCGAGATCAAGGGCGTGACGACCGGCGTCGGCGTCACCACCGAGGAGCTGCGCTGATGGAGGTCACGCTCCAGCACTATCTTGCGGTCGCCGCCATGCTGTTCACCATCGGCGTGTTCGGCATCTTCGTGAACCGCAAGAACGTCATCATCATCCTGATGTCGGTCGAGCTGATCCTGCTCGCGGTGAACATCAACTTCGTGGCCTTCTCAGCCTACCTGAACGACATTCAGGGGCAGATCATGGCCATGTTCGTCCTAACGGTCGCGGCTGCCGAGGCCGCCGTGGGTCTGGCCATCCTGGTGACCTTCTTCCGTAACCGCGGCGACATCGCGGTTGACGACGCCAGTGTGATGAAGGGCTGATCGTGTCTCTCGAACTGCTCGTCACCCTGGGCGTCTTCGCCCCCTTGCTCGGCGCGGCTGTGGCCGGGTTCTTCGGCCGTCGAATCGGCAACATCGCCTCGCAGGCGGTTACGACCGGCCTGCTGTTCTTCTCCTGCGCCGTCGCCTGGACCGTTTTCATCCAGTGGACCTGGGGTCATCTGGAGCCGTTCACGGTTCAGATCGCGCCCTTCATCAACGTCGGCGAATTCCAGTCAAACTGGTCAATCCGGATCGACGCGCTCTCGGCCGTCATGCTGATCGTCGTAACCTCGGTGTCGTCACTGGTTCACCTCTACAGCTGGGGCTACATGGCCGAGGACGACAGCCGTCCGAGGTTCTTCGCCTATCTGTCGCTCTTCACCTTCGCCATGCTGACGCTGGTCACGGCGGCCGACTTCATGCAGCTGTTCTTCGGCTGGGAAGGGGTGGGCCTGGCGTCCTATCTGCTGATCGGATTCTGGTTCAAGAAGCCGTCGGCCAGCGCCGCAGCCATCAAGGCCTTCGTGGTCAACCGCGTCGGCGACTTCGGCTTCGCGCTCGGCATCATCACCGTCTTCTGGATGTTCGGGACCATCGAGTTCGCCGAGCTGTTCCCGATGATCGCTTCCAAGGCCGGCACGGGCTGGGAGTTCCTCGGCTACACCTGGTCTGCGCTCGATCTGGCCGGTGTGCTGCTGTTCATCGGGGCCATGGGCAAGTCGGCCCAGTTCTTCCTCCACACCTGGTTGCCCGACGCCATGGAGGGCCCGACGCCGGTCTCCGCACTGATCCACGCCGCCACCATGGTGACCGCAGGCGTCTACATGGTCTGCCTGCTCAGCCCGATCTACGAATATGCGCCGACGGCGGCCATGCTTATCGCCATCACCGGCGGTATCACCGCCCTGTTCGCAGCGACGGTCGGTCTGGCTCAGAACGACATCAAGCGGGTCATCGCCTATTCGACCTGTTCACAGCTGGGCTACATGTTCTTCGCCGCAGGCGTCGGGGCCTATCAGGCCGCGATGTTCCACCTGTTCACGCACGCCTTCTTCAAGGCCCTGCTGTTCCTGGGTGCGGGCTCGGTGATCCACGGCATGCATCACGAGCAGGATATGCGGAAGATGGGCGGGCTGTGGAAACTGCTCCCCGTGACCTATGCGGTCATGATGATCGGCACGATCGCCATCACCGGCATTGGCTTCCCCGGTCACGACTTCAAGTTCGGCTTCGCCGGATTCTATTCCAAGGACTCGATCCTGGAGAGCGCCTTCGCTTCTGCTGACTACAGCCCCGTTGGCCTGTTCGTCTTCTTCATCGGTCTCTTCGCTGCCGGCCTGACCGCCTACTATTCGTGGCGGCTGGTCTTCATGACCTTCCACAACAAGCCGGCCTGGAAGGACGATGATGCCCATGACCACGCTCATGATGATCACTCGGCGCCGCACGCCCAGAGCGAGATCCACTCCGGGACTGTGTCCGACGATCACGGTCACGCCCATGACGATCACGGTCACCACGGTCCACTGAAGCCGCACGAGAGCCCGTGGGTCATGCTCGTCCCGCTGCTGCTCCTGTCGGTCGGAGCGATCGGGTCGGGCTTCTTCTTCTATGAGTTCTTCGTGGGGCACCACGAGCACGAGTTCTGGCGCGGGGCCATCTTCACCGGGCCCGAGAACCACGTGCTCCACGACAGCCACTACGTGCCGACATGGGTGCTGTGGGCACCGCTGGTCGTGTCGTCGATCGGTACGTTCGCCGCCCTCTACTTCTATGTCCTTCGCGAAGGTCTCGCCCGGCGCATGGCCGAGCGGGGAGGGCCGCTGAACAGTTTCCTGTCCAACAAGTGGTACTTCGACGAGATCTACGACTTCCTGTTCGTGAAGGGAGCCCGGGCGCTGGGCGACCTGTTCTGGAAGATCGGCGACGTGAAGATCATCGACGGGCTGGGGCCGAACGGGGCTGCCTGGGCCTCGCTGAAGTCCGCTGCGCGGCTGGCCAAGATCCAGTCCGGCTATGTCTACCACTATGCGTTCGTGATGCTGCTCGGCGTGGCCGGCCTGCTCGCCTTCGCCATCTACGCCTGGGGCGCATAAGATGGGTGCGATCCCCAATATCCTGTCGATCGTCACCTTCCTGCCGCTGGTCGGCGCGCTGGCGATCCTGATTTGCCGTCTGACCACCAAAAACGCCGACGGCCTGGCCCGCTGGGTCGCGCTGGGCACCACACTGGTGACGCTCGCCGTGTCCTGCGTTCTGGTGGGACAATTCGATCCGTCGAGCGCTGCCTATCAGTTCGTCGAGCGCTACGCCTGGTTCGCCGGGGCCGAGTACCATCTGGGTGTCGACGGGGTGTCGATCCTGTTCGTGCTGCTAACCGCCTTCCTGATGCCGATCTGCATCGCGGCAAGCTGGACGACGATCAAGGATCGGGTCGTCGACTACATGATCGCCTTTCTGGTGCTGGAGACGCTGGTCATCGGCGTGTTCACGGCGCTGGACCTGTTTCTGTTCTACATCTTCTTCGAGGGGACCCTCGTTCCGATGTTCATCATCATCGGAGTGTGGGGCGGGGCGAACCGCATCTATGCGGCCTACAAGTTCTTTCTCTACACCCTGCTGGGTTCGGTCCTGATGCTGCTGGCCATGTTGTGGATGGCCAATGAGGCCGGCACCACGAGCATTCCGGAGCTGAAGGAGTACGCCTTCGGTCCCTGGGCGCAGTCGATCCTTTGGCTGGCCTTCTTCGCGTCCTTCGCGGTGAAGATGCCCATGTGGCCCGTGCACACCTGGCTGCCGGACGCCCACGTGCAGGCACCGACGGCGGGCTCGGTGATCCTGGCCGGCATTCTGCTGAAGCTCGGTGGCTACGGCTTCATCCTGTTCAACGTGCCGATGTTCCCGGATGCCTCGGTGCTGTACCGGCCTCTGGTTTTCACCCTGTCGGTGATCGCCATCGCCTACACCTCGCTGGTCGCCTTCCGTCAGACCGACATCAAGAAGCTGATCGCCTATTCGTCGGTCGCGCACATGGGTTTCGTGACCATGGGCATCTTCGCCGGCAACGAACAGGGCATGCAGGGCGCCATCTTCCAGATGCTGAGCCATGGCCTGATTTCGGGCGCGCTCTTCCTCTGCGTCGGCGTGGTCTATGACCGGATGCACACCCGCGAGATCGCCTTCTACGGCGGTTTGACCAGCCGGATGCCCTGGTACGCGGCCATCTTCCTGATGTTCACAATGGCCAATGTCGGCCTTCCGGGTACCTCTGGCTTCGTTGGCGAGATCCTGACGATGACCGGCGTCTATGAGGCCTCGACCTGGGCGGCGTTCGTGGCGGCCACGGGCGTCATCCTGTCGGCTGTCTACGCCCTGACGCTCTATCGCAACGTCATGTTCGGCGAGATCACCAACCCGGCGCTGGCGACCATCAAGGACATCGATCTGCGCGAGCTGGTGATCTTCGTTCCCCTGATCGTCGGCACGATCTGGCTGGGCGTGCAGCCCGGCGTGGTGCTCGACTATACCGCCGCCTCCGTCGACGCCGTCGTCGGCGGCTGGCGCCTCGCGACCGGCGGGTGAGAGACTTATGACCCCTGACCTGCTCAAGGACCTGAATATCGCGGCGTCGGAAGGCGTGCTGGCATTGGGCGCGCTGGCGCTTCTGATGGTCGGTGCCTTCGTCGGCGAGAAGTCGGCGCGCCTGGTTTCGATCCTGTCCGTGGCCCTGCTGGTTGCCGCCTCGGCCGTTGCAGCTACCGGCCCTCTGGGCGTCGCCTTCAACGGGGCCTATGTCGCCGATCCGTTGGCAATCTATGGCAAGGTCGCGATCTACCTCGCCTCCGCCGTGGCCGTGGTTCTGGGTGGCGGATGGATGCAGCGCGAGCGGATTGCGCGGTTCGAATACCCCATCCTCATCGTCCTGGCCGCCGTCGGCATGGGCATGATGGTGTCTTCGGGTGACCTGATCAGCCTT
>JADCBH010000222.1 GCA_020253595.1 Brevundimonas sp. | reverse complement strand
TTCTCTTCTGGACGCTGACCGCGCTCCTTGTCGCGCGCCTTGGGCCAAGATCACCGGTCAACGCTGCTGTACTTGCGGGGCTGTGGTTTGCCCTGACGCTCGTTGGTCCCGCCGCGGCCAATCTCGGCATCAACGCGGCTGTTCCTGTTCCTGAGGGAGCCCGACTGGCACGTGAGAACCGCGACGCAGTTCACGGGGCCTGGGACCTGCCACGCCAGGCGACGCTTGAGCGGTTCCTCACGATCTACCCGGAGTGGCGCGACACGGCTCCGATGACTGCGCCGTTTCACTGGAAATGGTACTTCGCCTTCCAGCATCTCGGAGATGTTGCTGTCGCGGATCTGTCGCGCGACTACCGCGCGGGCGTCGAGCAGCGTGAAGCCGCCTCTCAGGCAATCGGCTGGTTGATGCCGCCGGTGGCCCTCCAGAACGCCCTGCATCGCATCGCCGAAACCGACCTGACAGCGCAACTCGCCTACCAGGACGAGGTCAGGGCGTTTCACACGGAGCTGCGCTGCTACTACTATCCTTTTCTGTTCAACGATTTACCGTTTGGTCCAGCCGAGTTCGAGAACGCTCCTCGATTCCGCGATAGCGAAGGGGAGCGCAGCGCGCCTCAAGGAACGCAGGACCGGCCTGGCTGCGGTGGTGGCCCTCACAGTTCGTAGTGCGGGCTGGCTGGCCCTAGTCTGAGCTATTGGCGCAGGTTGGTTTTGGACCGTGGATTTCGGCGTTGGCCTGCACGGGTCCATCGCTCCACCTTTGCAGCACGTAGGCCATCTGACCGATCGACCTCGCCCTTTTGTGCCTGGTCCAGATCTGACAGGACGCCGCCAAAACCCGTTCGAGATACGCTTCCCATCTTGCGCGAGGTTCGGTTCGGCTTGGCCGGTGGAGCCGAAGAAAGTCTTCGGCTGCAATCACCCCGGCGAGGCACCGAGGACCGTTTCCGCAAGCAGGGCGTTCACGGCTAGAATCGCCGCTACGCCCGCCACGTTCAGGACGAAGCCCTTCCACAGCATTGTGCGCAGGGATGGGAGTCCGGTGGCGAAGGCGATGGCATTGGCGGCTGTGGCGATCGGCAGCATGAAGCCCAGGCTGGCGGTCAGCGTCACGGGGAAGACCAGCAGCAGCGGATTGATCCCCAGAGCCGCAGCAAGGGCAGCGACGATCGGCAACATGGCCGACAGGGTCGCCACATTGGACATCATTTCCGTCGCGATCAGCGTGATCAGGATGAGAGCGACCAGGATGAGAAGCGGCTCATAACCCTGCAGTCCCTGCATGGCCACGCCCAGCCAGTCTGACAGGCCGGTACTATCCATGGCCGCTGCCACCGACAGCCCGCCGCCGAACAGGATGACGATGCCCCATGGAATACGCTCGGCGCTGGACCAGTCCAGAAGGCGGGGACGCCCCGGATCGCCCGAGGGCAGCAGGAAAAGGGCGAGTGCGCCGCCGATCGCGATGTGCATATCGCTGAGACGTTCCAGCCCGGGGATCCGTACCAGAACCAGTTCTCGCAGGATCCATGCGCTGGCGACAACGACGAACACGATCAGGACCCGCGCTTCTGCCCGACTGGCCGGCCCAAGCGCTTCCCGGGCGCGCTGCAACACCTCCCATCCCCTCGCCACGTCGTGCGCATTCGCCCTGGCGAGGCCCCGGGTCACCACGAACCAGAGCACCGGAAGAAGCAGGAGGACCACCGGAAGCCCCAGCATCATCCACTGGACGAACGACAGGTCCACGCCGCGCTCCGTCAGAAAGCCCATGGCGATGACGTTTGTCGGCGATCCGACGGGCGTGCCCATGCCGCCGATGGAGGCTGCATAGGCAACCCCCAGAACCAGGGCCACGCCCAGGCGCGGGTCCTTGTGTCCGTTGTCCGCCATGGCGCGCGCCACGGCCACCGCAATCGGTGTCAGCATGAGAGCCGTCGCCGTGTTGGAGATCCACAGCGAGAGTAGACCCGCCGCAGCGATGAACCCGGCGACCAGCGCCGCCGGACGGGCACCGACGGCCCCCGCGACCGTAAGCGCGATCCTCGCGTGCAGGCCCCACCTTTCGATCGCGGCCGCCAGCATGAATCCGCCGATGAACAAAAAGAGGATCGGATCCGCATAGGGTCTGGCCGCCTCGGCCGCTTCCGTCGCGCCGGTCAGAGGCAGGGCGATCAGCGGAATCAGGGCGGTCGCCGCGATGGGGACAGCCTCGGTCACCCACCAGGTGAGCATCAGGGCCATGATCGAGACGACCCACCAGGCCTGCACGGACAGTCCCTCAGGCACACCGATCAGCTGAAGCCCGATCGCGAGCGCAGGCCCGAGCACAAGGCCCAGCTTACGCCCAACGGGCCCTGCACCCCCGCCCTCGGAAGGCGGGCCCGGGGTTGCACCCTCACGACCGATCTCGACTCCCGGCGCAGTGCTATTCGGCATGTTCCCTCCTCATTGAGCTATCCACTGGTTGGCTCGTAGGCCCCGCTAGATCCCGGTTGCTGCTTCACGCGCATAAGCGATGAAGCGGTCCCGCCCGCCCCCCAACCCTTTAAGTGCGGTCCGCATGATTTGCGGCGCAGTCTTAAGGGTAACCCGGGCGTGACCAATGACTTCCATGTCAGCGAACCCGTTAGAAGCTCCACTGAGCCTTATCAGTCGGCGGGGCTCAGGTAGAGCAAACCTCAGCCCCGTCATGTCATAGGCCATTCGGCATCATCGGTTTGGCCGCGCCGGTTGCAATCCTCAGCCCGATGCCACCGTCAGATCAGTAGAGCCTTGAAGAAGCCTTGAGGTGTGAACGGCGGCTGCTAACGTGCTCGTCGTTTGAACAAAAGGCGACTGTCTCAACACGATTGTCCTGGTGCAGCGCCGCTGTCCGCATTCTCAGAGCCAATAGGGCGTCTCACTAGGCCACCGAATCGCTCAGCTTACAATAGGACTCGCATGAGCAGTTATTCTCATTAGAATTCACTTCAGATCAACGCTGACAACAAATGAATGGATTAAGGCATCAAAGTGCGCTGTTTTATTCTAACTCAACTGGGATCCGTTTCCATTACGGACTCGTGTAGGCCGGCTAGGCGAATTTTGGGCTCACCTTCCGCATTCGTCTGGAAAAGGGCCCAGCCAACTGTAGCGACCTCATCTTCAATTTCTCCAGGATCGTCCAGAAGATAACAGAATGCGAAAAGCAAGCGCCACTGCATCGCTCGAACCAAGGTAGTCACGTCTTCTGGTGCTGCTCCTGCGCCTAGGATCCTGTTTAGCGCCGCAGATTCGGCCCCCTCAGTTCCAGATGCACCGACCGCTAGAAGCTCGTGCATCCAAGAATCATCTTCAGGGTTGATGACCTGCTTCCAGGCTTGGCGCAGAAACAGGAACCTGCCGAGCTGAGGTATGCCCTCTTCAATTTGAGACACCGCCCAGCTTTTCGGATCGGGTGCGCCGAGCGACGTGAATAGGTTAGTCAGCTGCTCCAATGTCATTCCATTGCCCATGATTGTTACGGGAAGCTTCCGGTGAGTAGAGCTCTTCCGATCCCTTGAAGTACTGCTTCTGCTTGGGCGCGCGACGCAACGCCGGAAAGCGCGGCGTTCACCGCAGAGTAATAGGCGCTCGTATGAAGCGGCGCGTGCTGCCCCGCCGGCAGGAAGATCCCATTTGCAGCAGAATCGATGCCGATACCGAACCTGGAAAGCGTTGCTCTAGCAGCAGCCGCGCCCCTTGCATTTCCCGCCACGATGTGATGGGCAGCAGAGTTCGCTGGCCTGACAATACCGGCCCTGGTTAAGGCTGCGCTCAACGCTCGCGAGCAGGCATTGTGCACCCAGACGCCAGCTTCGCCAACGAAGTAGGTGTGGAAGCCCTCGACCTCGAAGTTGTAGGTGTCAGAGAGGCGGTCCGTGGCCATCACCGAGACCACTTCGACCGGCAGTCCCTCAGCGGTGACCAGCTCAAAGCCGAGTGAGAGATCATCGGTCTCCACCCAGCGGCCGTCCGTGGTGCGCCAGGGGTGTTCGTCGGTGGTGGCGATGACCTCGGTTGAACCGTCGTCCAGCTCGACAGTCACCTCCCAGATCGGCCGATCCTGGTTGCGGATGAGTTCAACGATAGGGCGGTAGGTAGTCTCGCCCGTGGCGTCGTTACGCGCCAGGACCCGGTCGCCAACCTCCAGGTCCTCAATGTTGCGTACACCGTTCTCGGTCCAGACCTCGGTCCCGGCCTCGAAGCACTGGCACGCGCGAGTGAATACGGAAGCCGCCCGACCACCCATGGCGAAAGGAGCCTGAATGAGCAGCGTGGGCGCGAGCGCGACGTCGACCATCCAGGCGTTTTTGGTCATGTTCCTGGTACGAGACGCGTTGTAGGCGGCATAGGTCGGGTCGCTCTGGATCGATCCGCCTCCGTATTCGCTTCCGTAACCCGGGAAGTACGAGCCGATACCGCCACCCCCGAAGCCGAAGATGCCCCCGGCTGGTATTCCACCCGCGGTAATCGTCACAGTGATTACGTTCGTGCATCTAGGGGCCTCGAACTCGCCTGAAACCGGTGAGCCATCGTTTTCCCAACTGCCTTCCCAACAGATCATGCGTGGCCGGCGGGCATCCAACCCCAGCGGATCCGTCCAGTTCACCGGATCCCCGCCCACATACCCATACAGGTTCGCCCCCGCCGCATACCCCAACGGATCCGTCTGCAGGAACCGGCCGAACCCCGGGTGATAGGCGCGGGCCTTGTAGTGATAGACCTGCGCGTCCGGCAGCCAGAGCTGGCCGGTGTACTGGAAGCGGCCGGAGTTGCCGCTCCTGGGCACACCGTACTCATCGTAGGCCAACGACGTGATCAGATTGCCCGACGGATCGGTGATCGCGATGGTAGAGCCCAGGTGGTCCTGCAACAGCCACAGCGGCGTGGAGTTGGTCGGGTAGCTGACCACCACCTCGTCCGGCCAGGGGCCACGCACGATGCGGTTGATCAGGCTGGTAGAGCCGTTGGGGATGATCCCGCTGATCTCGTCGCCGTCGTAGAGGTAGCGTGCCCCTTGCGTCCCCGTCAGCTCGCCCAGCCGGCCCAGGCCGTCATAGCTGAGGGTCGAGTTGACCGTGCCACCGGTCGCGCTGGAGCGCAGGCGGTTGGCCTGGTCATAGGTATAGACGCGCGTGCCGTCGCCGAGCAGATTACCCTTGGCATCATGTGTGAAGACAAAGCCCACCCCCGTCTGGTTCAGGCCGTTCACCGCATAGTCGGTCGTCTCGCTGCTCGGGCGGGGATAGTCGTAGGTTGAGGTGTTCGGCGTGACACTGAGCACCTGTCCCGCCGGGTTGTGGGTGTAGGCGAAGCTAACGCCTCCGGAACCGCCGGACGTGAAGGCATGGGCCAGGCTGGTCAGGCGCGACGCCGGATCATAGCCGTAGGTCGTGTTCACCCCGTTCGGCCGGGTAATGTTCGTCCGGCGACCCAGGTTGTCATAGCCATAGGTCACATAGGGCGAGCCAGCCTGAATAATCTGCGTCATCGCGTCGGTTGTGTCATAGGCGTAGGTCACCTCGAAGCCACCGGGCCATGCCATAGACATACGACGACCTACCGAATCGTAGGTCATCGTGGTGGTGCCGAGCGAGCTCCCGTCGCGGGTGTTGGTCTCCGTCAGCTGTCGACCCAGTGCGTCCCAGGTCATCGTCGTGACCGCTGCCGGTGCATAGGGCGTATAGGGCGTGCTGGAAGCCGCCACCGCCGTAACCGAGGCGCTGAGCGGTCGGCCGAGCAAGTCGTAGGTGAAGGCCTGGTTGCCGACGTTCACGACCGAGCCGGATTGTGCAATGGCCGTCGGCCGGTTCAGGGCGTCGTAGGTCGTCGCAAAAGTCTGGTTGTTGCGGGTCCGATAGCTGGTGACATTGCCGTTCGGATCGTAGCCATACTCCTGATAGTCGGCCGGATTGCTGACCGCCCCGTTGGATGCCGTCGGATAGAGCAGCCGGGACAGCCGGTCGAAGCCGTCATAGACCATCGTCGAGCGGTTGCCATTGCCATCGACCAGGGTCTCGACCAGGCCATTGACGGTGTAAGTCGCACTCTCCACCAACGGGTCCGCCGAGGCGAAGCCCGAGGTCGTCGTGAGCACTTGGGAGGCCGCATCGTAGGTCAGGCGGGCGATGCGGTCCTGGCCGAATGAACCTTCGGTGCCCAGGACGCAGGCTGAACTGGGCAGCGCGCTGAAGAGCGCGGGGTTCATGCGATCCGCGACACACTGAACCCGACCCGCCGCATCATAGCTGACCTGGCTGACCGAATAGGTCGTGCCGCCGGCCGTAAAGCGGCTCGCCGTCGGCCGGACATAGGTGTCGTAGATGGTGGCGGTCTGTTGGAAGCTCGTGAAATTCGCCCAGGCCGGGTCGCCTTGGCCGGCGGTCGCTCCGACCTCAACGAGGGCGACGCTTCCGTCCGGGTTGTAGGTGATGCGCTGAGCGCGATTGAGGAGCGGTCCTGATCCATCGGGGTCAGGGCCGACAACGCCGATGGATTGCCGACCATCATCGTAGTGGAAGCGCGTGGTGTCACTGCCCCCTGGCAACGGTCCATCCACGGTCCGCACGTCGCCAAAGACAGAATAGGTGAACTGACTGGTCGAGGAGACCGTTCCACTGCCCGACTGGGTCGTGACAGACGTCGGCAACAGATTGTTCTCGGTACCGGCAGACCCATAGGTGACGGTGGACCGAACCTCGTCGGCCGTGTTCGCGCAGGACGCCTGGGTGATGCAGGCAGAGGTCTGAACGGGCAGCGTCACCGAGGTCGCCGCCGGTGCGAGCGTGCCGCTCGCGTTTCTGAACCAGGCGGTCTGGGGCGCATAGGTGATGCGCGTCTGCGGCTGGACAGCACCCGGGGTCGGTCTCGGCAAGGTGACCTGGGTCAAACCGCCGTGCTCCGGATCGAAGGCGTAGGTCGTGATTGCTCCACGCGCATCAGTCGTCCGAAGCGGACTGTTGCAGTTGACGCGCGAGAAGCCGGGATTGGTGCAGTTGGCAGGATAGCTTGCCGAGGTGATGATCGGGCTTTCCGCCCCGTGCGGAGACCAGGTCGTGGTCGTGACATTACCCCGGGCGTCATAGCCGAGCGTGACAACATCGCCAGCGGGACGGGTGATCTGATTGACCCGTTGCTGGCCATCATAGGTATAGCTGACGGTGCGGCTGAGACCATCGGTGATCGAGAGCGGTCGGCCGATCGTCATGTCCGATACGACGGTGGTGCTCTGGTTCTCGGGGCCGGTCGAGACGGTCGTGCGGAG
>JADCBH010000221.1 GCA_020253595.1 Brevundimonas sp. | reverse complement strand
TGGGGCGGGCTGCCTTGCCCTGTCGACCCTCTATGCACTGTTGTATCGCCACCATCTCAGACGTGGGCAACCCGCGCCGGACCTCGCTCTGACAGGTCGCATCTGGATCTCGAACTGGTCGATCCTGGCCATCATGTCGGCCAGTTCTGTCATCCTCGCCCTGGCGGCACCGGGCGATGTCGCGCGCTGGGCTCCCGGGTTCATCTATATGGGCATTCCGGTCCTGATTGGCGTCAGCCTGGCCCTTCGCGCCCGGGAATTTTCAGCCCTCAGCGCGACGACCGATTCAGTCGACACCGGAGACTCGACCTCCTAACCTTCCGGTCTCCGTTCTTCACGAAGGTCCGTCCATGCGCCTCCTTACCGCTGTTGCCGTCCTGGCCCTCGCCCTGCCTGCCGCCGCTCAGGAGGTGGCCTTCGACCCTGTCCGTCTGTCCCAGCACACGCGCATCCTGTCGGCGGATGACTATCAGGGACGCGGCATTGCCACGCCGGCCGAGGACCGGGTCATCGGCTACATGTCCGGCGCTATGGCGGCGGCCGGGCTGGAGCCGGGCGGCGAGAACGGCGGATGGACCCAGGCCGTGGCGCTGAACCGCTTTACCGCCTCCAACATCCAGGCCCGACTTTCGGTCGGCGACTGGACACTGCCGCTCGCTCAGGGTGAGCAAATCGTCGTCTCGACGCGTCGTCCGGGCGAAAGCCGTATCGCGCTGTCCGACGCGCCGCTGGTGTTCGTCGGCTATGGCATCAATGCGCCGGAGCGGGACTGGAACGACTTCAAGGGCCAGGACATGACCGGCAAGATCCTGGTCGTCCTGGTCAACGACGCCGATTTCGAGGAACCGGCGCTGAACACGTTCGGTGGCCGGGCCATGACCTACTACGGCCGCTGGACCTACAAGTACGAAGAGGCGGCGCGGCAAGGCGCGGCCGGCGTCATTATCGTGCACGAGGACGCCCCCGCCTCCTACGGTTGGACAACGGTCAGAAACAGCTGGTCCGGATCGAACTTCGATATCGTGCGCTCCAATGCGAACGAGCGAATCCCGGTCGAGAGCTGGCTGCAGCGCGACGTCGCTGTCGAGCTCTTCCGCCGCGCAGGACTGGATTTCGACGCGCTGAAGATGCAGGCCCGCAGCCGCGACTTCCAGCCGGTGGCCCTGACGGGGGCCACCCTCGACGTCGCCTTTGACGTGGCGTCCGAGCAGATCGTCACACATAACATCATCGGTCGCCTGCCAGGCTCAACACGCCCGGATGAGACGATCCTCTTCACCGGCCACTGGGACCACATTGGGGTGGGCAACCCCGATGCCGATGGCGATGCCATCTTCAACGGGGCTGTGGACAATGCGTCGGGCATCGCTGGCCTGCTGGAACTGGCCCGCATCGCCGCCGCCGGGCCGAGGCCGGAGCGATCCCTGGTTTTCATCGGCTTCACAGCCGAGGAGAGTGGCCTTCTGGGCTCGGAGTACTACGCCGCCAATCCGCTCTATCCGCTGGAGACGACCGTCGGTGGCTTCAACATGGACTCGGCCAACGTCTATGGCCGCACGCGGCATCTAGGCGTGATCGGTTATGGCCAGTCCGCTGACTTCGATGCGCGTCTGGAAGCGGCGGCCTCGGCCCAGGGCCGCACGATCGAGCCGGACCAGATGACCCAGGCGGGCTTCTACTTCCGCTCGGATCACTTCCCGCTCGCCAAGCGCGGCGTGCCGATGGTGTATGCGGACTCTTCGGGCCCCTTTGTGGACGAGCCGATCGCGGCGCGCACGGCGGCCCGCGACGAATACACGGCGCGGCGCTATCATCAGGCCAACGACGAGTGGTCGGGTGACTGGGACTACCGCGGCCAGATCCAGGACCTGGAGCTCTACTGGTCCATCGCCCGCGACCTGGCGAACAGCCGCGACTGGCCCACGTGGTCCGAAACGTCGGAGTTCGCGACGGCTCGAGCCGCCAGCGACGGTGCCCGCGACTAGGCCCTACATGACGAAACCGTAATGCGCCGTACCGCGCATCCGCATTTAGGTTTCCGCGAACAGCGGAGGACAACCCCTTGACGATGCGTGGACTGATTGGCGGCGTTGCCGCCGTGGCGATGGTGTTCGGCGCGGGGCTCGCCCAGGCTCAGGACTTTTCGGCCGAGCGGCTGTCGGACGGAATCCGCCAGATCTCGACCGACGAATTCCAGGGTCGCTATCCGGGCACGGAAGGCGAGCGCCTTACGCTGGCCTGGCTGCAGGCCCAATACGAGGCGATGGGCGTGCAGCCCGGCGGGCCGGACGGCCAGTGGCTGCAGGTGGTTGAGCTGAACCGCTACATGCCTGTCGCAGGTTCGGCCTCGGCCAGCTGGACTGGCCCGGATGGGACAGTCCGTCCCCTCACGGTCGGGACGGACATCATTCTCCGCTCGGCCACGAACGACGGCCGCGCTGCCGTGCAGAACGCCGGCCTCGTCTTCGCAGGCTATGGCATTCATGCGCCGGAGCGGAACTGGGATGACTACGGTGACATCGACGTGCGTGGAAAGATCGTCATTGTCATGTCGGGGGAGCCGACCGCACCAGAAGTGACGGATCGATTCAACGGTGCCTACTCCACCAACTATCAATCCGGTGCCTACAAGGCAGACGAGGCCTTCCGCCGGGGAGCGATTGGTATCATCACCCTGGTCATGGCCCCGGCGACCGACGCCAACTGGCTCCGCGCCGGCCAGTTCAACAGCCGAGAGCGTACCTTGACGCCGGGTGCCGCGGACCTGGAGTTCTCGGGCGCTATCAATCACGACACGGCTCAGATGTGGGCAGCGGCAGCCGGTCTCAGCCCCGCTGACATGGCCGACTTCGCCACCGGAAACTTCCGGGCCAGGGCGCTGGAAGGCGTCACCCTGTCGGTCGCGGCCGAAGAGACCATCTCCACCCTGACGACGCACAATCTGCTGGCCAAGATCGAGGGGACCGAGCGCCCAGACGAGGTCATCATCTACTCCGCCCACTGGGACCATGTCGGTGTCGGTGCCGACCACGTCAGCCCGATCTCGACGACCGAGGACAACATCTACAACGGGGCCTGGGACAACGCGTCCGGCACCGTCGCCATCGTCGAGATGGCTCGCCAGCTCGCTGCCGCACCGCGCCCCGAGCGCACCTTCGTCTTCGCGCACATGGCGGCCGAGGAGATGGGGCTGCTGGGTGCCTACGCCTACACTGCGGACCCGGTCTATCCGCTGGCGACGACGGTGGCCGACATCAATATCGACATGCTGCCCCTGTCGCCACCGACCCGCGACATCGCCATCTTCGGCAAGGGCCAGAACGATCTGGAGGACCGGCTGCAGGTGCTGGCCGAGGCCGAAGGCCGCTATGTCGGCGACGACGGTATGCCCGAACAGGGCTTCTACTACCGCTCAGACCACTTCCCCTTCGCCCGCGCGGGCGTGCCGGCGTTGATGACCTGGCACGGCTGGGACTGGGACGAGGGCGGCCGTGAAGCCGGCGAGGCCGCCTGGCGCGCCAGGTTCGGTGCCGACTATCACCGTCCGTCCGACGAATGGTCCGAGGATCTCGACTTCCGCTCCGCGGTCGAGAACCTGACGCTGCTGTATCGCCTGGGCCTTGACCTGGCGAACAGCGAGGACTGGCCGGGCTGGAAGCCGACGTCGGAGTTCGGCACCGTCCGCGAACGGACCGCTGCCGCACGTCAGTAACGAATGATCCCGGTGACTGCGGGGGTGCGCGCTTCGCCTCCCGGTCGCCGGGAACGGTCTTCAGTCGTCTGTCTTCTTCGCCCGATGGTCGACCGGGCAGACGCGCCGCGAACCGGTCTGGCGGAACGGGGACAGGCGCAGCTTGGACTCGTGGTCGGCAGGGCCGGGCGATCCATCCGGCTTGAGGCCGCGATAGTAGAGCTTCTGCCACTGGTCGGCCGGAGCTGTCGGCTTGGTGCGCTTGACCCACTCCTGGAAAGCGTTGCGCGACGCGCTCCAGCCTTCATAGGTTTCCAGTAAGTCCGGCTGATCTTCCAGTGGGCGGAGTTCCGGCTTCAGGCCATCGACCACGCCCCGCGGCGTAGGGAAGAAGAAGCAGAAGGGCTCGTTCTCCTCGAACCGCACCCAGACATCAGGTCGGGTGAAGCGCCAGTTCATGGTGAAGGTATAGGGCGACCAGTCTGCCTCGATCAGGCCGCTCATCGGCGCGATCCCGTCCTTCATGGTGTTCGGCGGTCCGCCGACCCAGAGGTTCCAGCCCTCTGACGTCCGCATGATGCCGTCGACGTGGAACGTCAGCGTGCCACTGCCGAAAAGCGAGTGCGCCGCCTTCTTGGGGTCTGCGCCCTTGTCCAGGACGATCTCGACGGACCTGGCGTCCACCCCTCCGTGCCATCGGGCAGAGAAACCGAACGGATTGAGCACCACCCAACCGTGAGAGTTCGCCACGGCGAGTGGCAGGCACCGATAGGCGAAGCTCTCGGGCGTCTCGGTCATCCAGTCGCGGCGGGCTGACGCGGGCTCGATGCGAGGTGTCCAGCCACGACGGACATAGCAGGTGAGCTCCGTTTCGGCGGCGCGAGCAGGGGCGTCGGGCCGACGGGCGGGAGCCGATCCCTTGAGCCGCTTCCTCATGGCCGACCTCCGTCGATGCCTCAGCTGAACAGGAAGTTCATCACGTCGCCGTCTTTGACGACATAGCTCTTGCCCTCGGCGCGCAGCTTGCCGGCCTCACGCGCCTTGGCCTCGCCGCGAAGCGCCACGTAGTCGTCGTAGGCGATGGTCTCAGCGCGGATGAAGCCCTTTTCGAAGTCCGTGTGGATCACGCCCGCCGCCTGCGGGGCCGTATCACCGACATGGATGGTCCAGGCGCGTGCCTCCTTGGGCCCCACGGTGAAGTACGATTGCAGACCCAGCAGGGCATAGGCTTCGCGGATCAGCCGGTTCAGGCCGGGCTCGGCCAGCCCCATGCTTTCCAGGAACTCCAGCTGCTCGGCCTCGTCGAGGACGGCGAGCTCTGAGTCGATCTTGGCCGAGATGACCACGGTGTTGGCCCCGTCGGTCTTGGCGCGCTCGGCCACCTTGTCGGACAACTCATTGCCCTTGTCGGCGGAGGTCTCGTCGACGTTGGCCACATAGAGGGCGGGCAGGGCGGTCAGCAGCTGCAGCATGTCCCAGGCCTTGCGGTCCTCCTTGGACACGTCGGGAAGCGCCGTGCGGGCTGGCTTGCCGGCGTTCAGCTTGGACAGGGCCAGATCGACCAGCTTCAGGCTCAGCTGGCTTTCCTTGTCACCGCCCTTGGCGCGCTTCTCCATCTGCACCCGCCGACGTTCCAGGCTCTCCAGGTCGGCCAGCATCAGCTCGGTCTCGATGATCTCCAGGTCGGAGATCGGATCGATGCGGTTCTCGACGTGGGTGATGTCGTCATCGATGAAGCAGCGGGCGACGAAGGCGACGGCGTCGCAGTCGCGGATGTTGGCCAGGAACTGGTTGCCCAGGCCCTCACCCTTGGACGCGCCACGTACCAGGCCGGCGATGTCCACGAAGGTAATCCGCGAGGGAATGATTTCCTTCGATCCCGCGATCTCGGCCAGAACCTTCAGGCGCGGCTCAGGGACCGCCACATCGCCGGTGTTCGGCTCGATGGTGCAGAACGGATAGTTGGCGGCCTGGGCCGCCGCCGTCTTGGTCAGGGCGTTGAACAGGGTGGACTTGCCGACGTTGGGCAGGCCGACGATCGCGACTTTCAGGGCCATGGGTCTCGGGCGCTTTCAGGGAAGGGCGAGCCTTTAGCGGGTTCGATCCCGTTTGTCAGGCTCGCCGACCCGGGAAACCGTCACCCGTTGGGAAAGCCCTCGTTCGCCTCCGTCGGCTGTCCCACACGCGCGGTGACCGTCACATCCGGTGCGTTGTCGAACTTCAGGGTCAGCTCGACGGTGTCACCCTCCACGAGAGGCTCCCTTACGCCGTTCAGCATGATGTGGTTGCCGCCCGGGGTGAAGTTGACCACCTGCCCACCGGTGAGCGGCACGCCGCCCTCGATGGGCCGCATCATCATCATGTTGCTCTCCATCTTCATCTCGTGGATCTGGACGCGAGGGGCGACCGGGCTCTCGACCGAGACGAGGCGGTCGTCCGCGGCGGCGACCAGGTTCAGGTAGCAGGCGGTGACCTGGCGCCCGTTCGGCGTGGGCCGACAGACCTCGTCGGCGACAATGATCTGGGTAATCGTGTTCCCGTCGGCGTCCGTATAGGTATTGCCGATATTGGCGGGCTCGCCGCAGGCTGAAAGGCCCAGCAGGGGAAGCGCGGCGACGGCGAAAAGGCGTTTCATTCTTTCAGGTCCTTTCAGGCGGCCGGGGCCGATGTGGGGTTGAGTGCGCTCACGATCCGGTCCAGCACGACAGCAACGACAAGGCTCAGTCCGGTCAAGGGATACAGGACTGCGAGCGGCAGGACGATGGCCAGCACCGCGACCTTGGCGCGCGGTCCGGGCGGTGCGACGGGCGCGCCGAGACGTCCCTTGGGTCGTCGCTTCCACCACATGATCAGGGCGGAGATGGCCAGAACCCATACGGCGACGCAGGCCCCCAGCATGATCCAGCGATTGATCTGACCGTACTGCGTGCCCTGGTGCACCGCGATGCCCCATTCGAACGCGCGTGCGCCAGTGCCGAAGTCGGCAGCGGTGATGTCTCGCAGCACATCACCCGTACGATCGAAATAAATCACACGCGCGTCCTCGGACCGGGCGTTCTGATAGGCCACGGTCACGGCGCGATCGGGCGAGGCGGGCAGAGTCACCAGAAAGGGGCGTGGCATCGCTGCGTCTTCCGCCGAGGCCAGGATGCGATCCAGATCGATCGGTGCCGGGGCGGCCGTCATGCCGGCATGTTCCAGCGTCCAGCCCGCGCCTTGAGGCGCATCGCCGTGCTCGGCATGGATCCACTCGGACGCAGCCGGCGCGGCAGGTCGCCCGAAGCCGGCCTCGCGCACGGCCCCCATGACCTCGTCGCCCCAAACTGCCGACCACGGCATGCCGGTCGCCGCCAGGAAGAAGATCACGGCACCGGCGTACAGACCCGTCACGGCATGGATGTCGCGCCACAGGGGGCGTCCTGCGCGCGCCTTGATCGTGACGACGCCCGCATCCCGCTTCCTCGGCCACCACAGGAAGACGCCTGTGGCCACCAGGATCATCGACCACCCGGCGACCAGCTCGACCAGGATGTTCAACCCCGGCCCGAACAGGACCAGGGAGTGGATCTCCTTGACCGTTTCGGTCACGCCCTCGGCGGGTGCAGTGCCTGTGACGCGGGCGTTGGAGGGATCAACGAAGACGGCGCGGCGCGATCCGTCTTCGGCCTCGGCGGTCACCTTCACCGCCCGGTCCTCGCGTTCGGGAACCAGGATCGTCGCGACCCGGCCCGGGACCGCGGTCGCGGCGGCCTCTGCCCAGGCGGCGGGCACGGTCAAGGCTCTGGACGGCGCGATCGCCGCAACGCCGCGCGTCTGCCAGTCGTCGATCTCCGGCTTGAACAGATAGATCGCGCCGGTCAGCGCCATCAGCATCAGGAAGGGCAGGGAGATCAGGCCGGCGAAGAAATGCATCCGCCAGACCGTGCGGTAGGCACCGGACAGAAGTCCGGGAGCGGCCGAAGCCGCTCCCTTTTCGGACGTCCTGTTCATAGCGAGACCCTCAGACCCACGAAGGCCGAGATGCCTTCGCCCGGCCAGAAGACGGCGGTCGAAGCCACACGGGCGTCGGTTACGGCGTTGAAGTTGGACACGTAGTGTTCATCCGTCAGGTTGCGGGCGTCGACAAACAGGCTTGTGCGGTCACTGAGGGTGATGCCGGCACCGAGGTTCAGCACTGTATAACCGGGTGCCTTCACGGTGTTGGAGTAATCCACCCAGGTGTCGGCCGCCTGTTCGATCGACGGGGCCACGAACCAGCCCGACGGATGATCGTATCGCAATTCGGCCCGATACAGGTGCGGCGGCACCAGAGGCAGGTCGTTGTCGCCATAGACCCGGTCACCCTCGAAGAAAAAGTCCGAGAAGGCATAGGTCTGGCGCAGCCTCCACCCCGGCGCGAACCGCCAGTCCAACCCGGCCTCGATGCCTTGGTGGACCGTCGGACCGGCGTTGAACGTCGCCGCCGGAATGCCCAGGGCCGGATTGACGATGAAGGTCAGCAGCTCGTTGTCCAGCTCCGCCCGATAGACCGCCACATCCCATGAGAACCGCGCGTTGCGGCCGCGCACGCCCGCCTCATACGTCCAGGCTTCCTGGGCCTCGATCGGGGCGAAGCCGGTCGCGACCGGGGACAGGGAGCCGAAGTTCGGTGGCTCGACCGAGCGGGTGACGTTGGCATAGGCCTGCGCACCGGTTGCGCCCTCCCACAGGATGCCGATGCGCGGGGCGAACCAGTCATAGTCCTTGCCCAGCGTCTGATTGAAGGTTCCCGCCACGCCAGGCAGGGCAAACCGCTGGAAGTCCCGCTCAGCCCGACCCCACGCTCCACCGGCGACCAGCGCCACCTCGTCGGTGACGAACAGGCGACCTTCGGCGAAGACGTCGAGCGCCTGGGCGTTCTGGCGCGCCTTGGCTGTCTGGGCACCGGACGAGCCACGAACGTTCACGAACTGTAGCGCATCCAGATCACCCGAGCGGAACCACATCCCGCCAAACGCATCGGCGCGCAGGCCGAACAGCGTGCCTTCCCAGTCCAGCCGTCCAAAGGCGCCGTAGTTGCGGCTCTGCTGGTCGATGACCTGGAAGATCGGGTGGTGCAGGTCCTTCCACGTCCCATAGACCGCGCCTTCGAACAGAAGTTCGGGTGACAGCCGCCACCGCGTCGACAATGTCGTGCGCACCGAGGCGTAGTCGCGCTGGTAGTCATTGGCGACGTTGGCGGCGGCCGCCATGACCGGAGTGTTCAACGCTTGCGTCAGCGTCAGGGATCCCGGGATCTGCTGGTGGATGTAGGCACCCTGGACGATCAGCCGGGCCTCGCGGTCTTCGCCGAAGCTGCGACCGATGTTGGCGGTGATGTACTGCTGCTGGCCGTCGGAGTTCTGGCGCCAGCCCTCGGCGGTGACCCCGGTCACGCCAATGAAGGCGTCCCAGTCACCGCGCACACCGGACAGTTCAGCGTGCAGGCGACCGGTGTCCCAGGAGCCGAAGTCAGCGCGCAGGCTGGCGGTCTCGCCCGCCGTCCGGCCGTTGGGCGTCACCAGATTGACCGCGCCGCCCAGAAGGGCACCACCAAAGCGCAACGCATTGCCGCCCTTGTAGACTTCGGTGAAGCGCGCCAGCAGCGGATCGACCATCTGAACGTCGCCGAAGCCGTCGGCCTCGTTGAACGGAATCCCGTCCTGCGACACGAACAGGCCGCGCAGGTGGTTGGCGTTGCCGATACCCGAACCGCGTATCGAGATGCGGACGTCGCCGCCCCACTTCTTCTGGGCATAGACGCCGGGCACGTCGCGCAGGACGTCGGCGATGTTGGGCGCATAGCGGGTTTCCAGGCTTTCGGCCGAGACCACGGCGACCGAGCCGGGCGTACGCGACAGGCGACGACGGGCCTCGGCCACCACGGGCGGATCCTCGGGATTGCGAGCCCCGGTGACGATCACCTCGCCGAGATCGACGGCAAGTGAGTTGTTGGCGTCCTGGGCGAAGGCGGGCGTGCTCGCGGCGGCGAGCAGCAGCGACAGCGGCGCTGCGGAAAGTTTGAGAGACATGGAGATTCCTGAATCAGGGACAGTCGGGCACGCGGCCGGGTTCGGCACGTGCGGGGGATCGGTCGGTCTGGTTCAGGTCTGGGGTGGCGCGGTGGAATGCGGTCGGGGTGGACCGCGCGCGGGTGGCGGGGCCGCCGCATGTTGCAGGACGACGAGGTTGGCCGGACGGGTGGTCGGTGTCGCGCCGCGCTCGATCACTGGCGGCGCAGGCAGGTCCGCGGTGAAGGCCAGGACGCAGGCGGCGCACTCGGCCCCGGCCATGCCCTTGGTCCCGCCATGCTCGCCGTCGACGCCGGTGGCGATGGTCTTGGGACCCTCGGCCGAGCAGATGACGATGGGATGACCCGGCGTGGAGGCCGCCAGTGCCGCGAACGGCAGCAGGCTCCCGAACACGATCGCAAACGTCGCTGCCAGGAAGGCCAGCGAGCGCCAGGTCGACCAAGTTTCGGCCTGTGATCGGTGCACGGGGCGGCGTTAGCGGATGGATGGCAGGTTGGGAAGCGCGGCTATTCGCCCGAGCCCTGCCCCTGCGCCGCCTGGCGCGGGCTGAACTTGGGCGCTGGTGCCAACCGCAGCACCTCGGCCTGATAGCGCTCGTCCTCGCCGCGAACGGCAAAGGGCAGGGCGTCGGCGCAGGCGTTCAGCAGGGCCTCCAGCCAGGGCTGCTCGGCCTTGTGGAAATCGCTCAGCACATGGGCGTGAACCAGTTCCGGCCGCCCCGGATGCCCGACGCCCATCCGCGCGCGGCGGAAGTCCGGTCCCAGTTGGCTGATCAGGCTGCGCACGCCATTCTGACCGGCTGCGCCTCCCCCCGTCTTCATGCGAAACCGGCCGGGTGCCAGATCGATCTCGTCGTGGAACACAATCACCCGGTCGGGCGTGACCTTGTAGAAGCGCGCCGCCTCTCCGACCGCATGGCCGGAATTGTTCATGAACGTCTGAGGCTTCAACAGGAGGACCTTGGTCCCCTCGACCTCGCCCTCGGCGATCACCGACTGAAACTTCGCCCGCTCCGCCCCGAAGCGCCACCGACGCGCGACCTCGTCCACGGCCATGAAGCCGATGTTGTGGCGGTTCTTCTCGTACTTGGTGCCCGGGTTGCCCAGGCCGGCGATGATCAGCATGGCGTCAACCGAAATGAAAACGGCCTCGCCCGTGTCCGGAAGAGGCCGTTTCCGAGTTGTACAGGAAGTGGGCGATCAGCCCTCGCTGCCGTCGCCACCCTCTTCTGCGTCAGCGCCCACGGCAGACTTGCCGGCCGACGATGACTTGATGGAGGCGATCACGAAATCGCGGTCGGCGATGGTGGCCTTGACGTCGGCGGGAACCTTGACGTCCGACCAGCGGATGGTGTCGCCCAGCTGGTGGCCGGCGAGGTCGACGATCAGGTCTTCCGGGATGTGGTTCGCCGGGACCATGATCTCGACCGTGTGGCGCACGATCTCGAGCGAGCCGCCCTCACGGAAGGCCTTGCACTGGTCTTCGTTGATGAAGTGGACCGGGACCTCGATCTTGATGGTCTGGTCTTCATCGACGCGCATCAGGTCGAAGTGCAGCGGACGGTCGGTGACCGGATCGAACTGCACGTCCTTGGCGATGACCGGCTGGGTCTCCGAGCCGTACTTCAGGGTCACCAGGTGGCCCAGCAGCTTGCCGGTGTAGAGGTTCTTGCGGAAGTCCTTCTCGTTCACCGAGATGGCCACCGGCGCCTTGCCGCCGCCGTACAGGATGCCCGGGACCGCGCCCGCGCGACGGGTGGCGCGCGCGCCGCCGGTGCCGACGCCTTCGCGGACGTCCACGTTCAGAATGATCTCGGCCATCTGGCTCGCCTCAATGACAAATACGCCTGCGCCGACGGGCGCGCACAGGCGGGGTCGTAACCCTCGAATTCAAGAGCGCGGGCTATTACACGCAAGCGCCCTGCGGCGCAACCGCCCGGCCGCGATCAGTTCGGCCCGGGCTCCGTGGCCTCCAGAGCCGCGGTCGTCGCTTCGGCCGCGACAGGGCTGACCTCGGCGATCATGGTGTCGGGTGCCGGGGCCAGGGTGCGCGGCGTCACGGCCTCGGTCGTGCAGGTCGCCAGGTCCCGCACGATGTGGCGGCCGATGCAGAACATGTCCTCATAGCTGGGCCGCGAGGCCGCCAGGCACTGGAACAGGTTCAACTTGGACATATCGAGGCAGAACTGCGCATTGGCCTCGATGGATAGAGCTTCGGTGTTGCTGCGCGCATCTTCGCCACCGGCACCCAGAGCCGCGAGCGCAGCGATGGCCAGCGCATGAACGACGGCGGGCGTATACGGCCCTGACGACGCCGATCCGGCCAGCGACAGGCCCGAACCGCTGTTGGCGGCGGCGAACAGCCGGGCCGAATCCTCGGCGGACGGCAGCATCTGTCCGGCCGAGATGGTTTTGACCGAATCCAGCCGCACTTCACGGTTTGCGATGGGCTGGACGGCCCAGCGGCGGCGCGGATCGCGGCGTTCCTGGATGGTGTAGGCATCGCCTTCCACGCCCTCGGCAATGGCGGTCAGGGCGGCCACGTCCTGGTTCAGGGTCGCCACGATCAGCCCGGCGGCGGCGTCGGCCCCCGGCAGGGTCGCGGCATAGGTGGGATCGCGTGAGATATTGGCGACGAGCTCGGCTCGGATTGCCGGATCCACGGCAAAGGACCGAACGCCCTGCACAAACTCCGGCGACTGAAGCGCCAGAATGGATCCATAGGCGATCATGCCGCGCGAAAGGGTCGCCGGATCATAGGCGGCACCCCGGCGCATGGCGGCCTGGATGGACTCCGCGTCCTGGAAGCCGCCAGCGGGGATACTGCTCACGTCGCGGATGAAGGCGACGTAGATGGAGGCCGCATCGGCCACACCCTGGTTCAGGGCGAGCGGCGGGGGCGGCGGAGGCGGCGGGGCCTCGACGATCACCACTGGCTCAGGCTTGGAACAGGCCGACATCACGGCGGCGACGGCCGCGGCGATTATCAAGCCGCGCATTTGGCCATGACGCATGGAAAGCTTCCCAACTGAGATCGTTGCCCGGCCTCGATACGGCCTCGGCAGGTGTGGGGAGTTATAAAGCGCCGCCGATCGTTTTCCGACGGTTAATCCCGACGGGCGAGTTCAACTCTCCGGCGCCGCGATTCCGGAGTTGAGACGCTGTGTCGCGCTGAGCGACGGGGATTGGGTCTGCGAGGGTGCCTGCTGCGCCGGGGGCGATAACGTCGCAGGCGCGGGCAGGGTCGCGGCTGGCCGTGTCGCAGGTTGCTCGACAGTGGGGCGTGGTGCCGTCGCCGCCCGGCTCTGGGTGGGAGCACCGACCGTGACCTGGCCGGCGGGTAGCACCGTACCGCGCGCGCATTGTCCGAGGTCGCGCACGACATGGCGGCCGAGACAGAACATGTCCTCGTAGTGCGGCCGCGACGCGGCCAGACACTGGAACAGATTCAACTTTGAGCTTTCGAAGCAGTCCAGGCTCTGGCGTTCGAACATCAGGGCGTCGGTGTTGGCCCGGGCGTTCTCGCCCGCGCCGTCCAGCAGGGCGAGTGCCGCGAGCGCCAGGGCGTTCTCGACCGACTGCGGATAGGGCGCGGCCCGACGGCGATCGGTCCCGGTGACGCCCAGCCCTGATCCGGACTGCACGGCCGCCGACAGTCGCGCCGCTTCCTCGGCAGGAGCGAGGTTCGGGCGGCTCAGCGATCTGACAGTGGCCAGGCGGCTCTCGCGGTCGGCCACATGGACCCTGGCCCAGCTGGTGCGGCCGTCGGCCTGGATGGCGTAGGCGTCGTTCTCCACCGAGTCCGCCGCCTCGCGCAGTTGGCGGATGTCGTCTTCGAGGGTCGCGATAATCAGGCCGGCGGCGGCATCCGCGCCAGGCAGGGTCGAGGCCGAGGCGGGGTTGCCCACGATCCGGTCGACCATGGCGTTCCGCGTCGTCCGGTCGCGCGCGAAGGTCTGCACTCCGGTCACGAACTCCGGCGACTGCATGGCCAGTATGGCGGCATAGGCGATCAGACCGCGCGACACCTGCCGGGCGTCATAGGCCGCGCCGCGACGCAGGGCCTGCTGGATCGCCTGGGGACTTTCGAACCCGCCCCGCAGGGTCGCCATGTCCCGGGTATAGGCCAGATAGACCGCCGCTTCCTGGATGACATTGCTGTTCAGAGAGATCGGTGGGCGGGCCGCCTGGGCCCGGGCCTGGACGGCGGCCAGCTCCGCTTGGGCCTCTGCACGCAGTTGCTCCTCCGACGGTCCTGCGGCGCATCCGGCGACGAGCACCACGGCCAGGATGGACGCGGCGGCCCGCGCGAGGGCAACTGGACGCATGAGACGAACTCCCCGTTGTTCTATCCGGTCAGCAGACGCCTGGCGCCGGGCGGATTTGAGGCCATGATCCGCCCGAACGCCTTCTCAGTCGAACAGTTTCGACACCGACTCTTCATTGGCGATGCGGCGGATGGCCTCGCCGATCAGCGGTGCGACGGGCACCGAGCGGATCTTGGCGCAGTTTACGACTTCCATTGGCTGTTCGATGGAATCGGTGATGACCAGTTCTTTCAGAGGGCCGTCGGTCACCCGCTGGACCGCCGGACCCGACAGGACGCCGTGGCTGATGTAGGCCGAGACCTGGGTCGCGCCGGCGTCCATCAGGGCTTTGGCGGCGTTCACCAGGGTGCCGCCCGAATCGACGATGTCGTCGAACAGGATGCATTCGCGTCCCTCGACGTCGCCGATGATGTTCATCACCTCGCTCTCGCCCGCGCGGGGGCGGCGCTTGTCGACAATGGCCAGATCGACGTTCAACCGCTCAGCGAGGGATCGGGCCCGCACCACACCGCCCACGTCGGGCGAAACGATCATCAGATTGCCGCGTTGGTAGTTATCCCTGATGTCCTGGGCCAGCACCGGCGTGGCCACCAGATTGTCGGTCGGGATGTCGAAGAAGCCCTGGATTTGCCCGGCATGCAGATCCATGGTCAGCACGCGATCCGCTCCGGCCCGGGTGATCATGTTGGCTACCAGCTTGGCCGAGATGGGGGTGCGTCCACCGGTCTTCCGATCCTGCCGGGCGTAGCCGAAGTAGGGCATGACCGCCGTGATCCGTCTCGCCGAGGCCCTGACCAGGGCGTCAATGCAGATCAGCAGCTCCATCAGATTGTCGTTGGCGGGATAGCTGGTCGACTGGATGACAAAGACGTCTTCGCCCCGGACGTTCTCCTCGATGACCGCGAACACCTCGTTGTCGGCGAACCGCTTCACCTGGGCCTTGGTCAAGGGCATGTCGAGGTGGTCGGCGATGGCCTGGGACAGGGTCCGGTTCGAGTTGCCTGCGAGCAGCTTCATCCGGTCATCCTTTCGCCGTCATCACGCCGCCAATGACGACGGGTCTGTGTGGCGCGCTCTTTAGCAGCCGCCGGGTTCGTCGCAAGCCGTCATCGCCGCGTATCCGGCGCATGGCGCGCGTCAAACGCCGGTGCTAGAGAACGCCGTCTCGATGTCCGGATTATCGTTCAAGGACGGTTCCGGCGGCGCGTGAAGAGGTTTCGACTTGCCGATCTCCCTGCGGTCTTCGTCCGTCCTGGCTCTGGTGGCCGTCTCCACGCTGACGCTGGCGGCCTGCAATGGCGGTGCCAACCGTCCTCGCCTCGCCTATGAGGAGCGCCCTGTCGAGCTGCTCTACAACACCGGCTACGAGCGGCTTCAGCGCAGCCGCTGGGCCGACGCCGTCGATTACTTCCAGGAAGTCGAACGCCAGCATCCGTATTCGGAATGGTCGCGTCGGGCGATCCTGATGCAGATCTACGCCTACTATCAGAACGGCAACTACGAGGAATCGATCGCGGCCGCGGATCGCTTCATCCAACTTTTCCCCGGCAGCCCCTCGGCCGCCTACGCCTTCTACATGCGCGCGACCTGCCACTTCGAACAGATCGTCGATGTCGGCCGCGATCAGGGTCGGGCCGAGCAGGCGCTGGCGGCGCTGCGCGACGTCGCCAGACGTTATCCCGGTTCTTCCTATGCCACCGACGCCGTGGTGAAGATCGACCTGGTCAACGACCAGCTGGCGGGCAAAGAAATGTCCATTGGCCGCTACTATCAGCGCGCCAATCAGCCGCTCGCCGCCATCGGCCGCTATCGAGCTGTGGTCGACAACGAGGCCTTCCAGCGCACCTCCCACACTCCTGAAGCCCTGTATCGCTTGGTCGAGGTTTATCTGGGTCTCGGCCTGAAGGACGAGGCGACCCGCAACGGCGCGGTGCTGGGCTACAACTATCCCGGCAGCCCCTGGTATTCCGAGGCCTACGCTCTCCTGACCGAGGAAGGCGTTCGTCCCGAGACCGAGCCGACCGCCCGCCGCGAAAGCTGGCTGCAGCGGATCATTCCGGGCTGATCGTTCCCGGACTGTTCTGGTCTAGAGTGGCGGCGATGACGAATCACGCCTCGCGACACGTCCCCTCATGCTGATCCGCCTGTCGATCCGCGACGTGGTGCTGGTCGATGTGCTCGATCTTGAGGTCGAGTCCGGCCTGACCGTGCTGACCGGCGAGACCGGTGCGGGCAAGTCGATCATCCTCGATGCCCTCGGCCTCGCCCTCGGTGGGCGAGGGGAGGCAGGTCTGGTCCGCGCCGGGGCCAAACAGGCCGTCGCCACCGCCGTCTTTTCGCCCCCCGATGACCCTGATCTCATCGCCCTGATCGCGGAGAAGGGCTTCGACGCCGAGCCGGGC
>JADCBH010000220.1 GCA_020253595.1 Brevundimonas sp. | reverse complement strand
GCTTCGATGCGGTCTTGGCTCCGGTCAACGGCGTGCTCGCAGCGCCTGTGCGCTGGGTGGGTGGCGCCTCGGATTACGTGGGGAGTTATTTCAACGCGGTGGACGAAAACCGCCGGCTTCGTCGCCAGGTTGCCGAGCTTCAGCCCTGGCGTGACCAGGCGATTGCCCTGAAGAACGTCAACGCTCGGTATGAGGCCATGCTGGGACTGCGGACCGAACCGCCGGTCGCGATGGCCACGGCGCGCTCAGTGTCGGAATCGCGCGGGCCCTTTGCACATGCGCGACTGCTCGATACGGGCGCGGGCCAGGGTGTGCGCATTGGCAACCCTGTGATCAACGAGCATGGCTTGGTCGGCCGCGTCGTCGGGACCACCGACGGCGTTAGCCGGATGCTGCTGGTTACCGACGTCGCCAGCCGGGTGCCAGTCCTGATAGACCGTACCGATGCCCGTGCCATCCTGACCGGCGACGGCTCGGGCAATCCCCGACTGGAGTTCGTCCGTGGCGTTGGGTCAATTCAGGCCGGGGACCGCGTCCTGACGTCCGGTGACGGCGGCGGCGTTCCCCGCGGCGTCCCGATCGGCGTCGCGGCTCGCGGCATTGACGGCAGCTGGCGGGTGAAGCTGTTCAGTGACCGGGGTGCCATCGATTATGTGCGCGTAATGCTTTTCGAGGATTTCGGCCAGCTGGTCGATCCCGAGGCCCTGAATGCGCCGCCTCTGGCGGGTCTCGCGACCGCTCCGGCCCCTGACGCCGTCCAGGCGGCAGCGATCGGCGACGCGGCTGCGCGGCGCGCGCGTCAGGCCGACACGGCAACCACCGCGCCTGCGACGGCGGAGGCTCCGGAGTGAGGCGGCCCGTCGCGGTCAGGGTCGTCGGCTCGTTCGAGCTGGTGTTTCGACCGGCTCTGATCGCCATCGCCCTGACGATCGTGCTGGCCACGCCGGTCAAGGTGTTCGGAATGACCCTGCCTGAGCCGGTGTTGCCCATGGTGCTGGCCTTCGCTTGGCCACTCATTCGGCCCTCCATGCTGGCCCCTGCCGTGCTGTTTGCTCTGGGACTTTTCCTCGACATCTTCTGGGGCGGGACGCTGGGAACGTGGCCGTTGGCCCTGCTGACTGTCTATGCCGTGGTTCTGGGGTCGCGGAACCTTCTGGCCGGGCAGGAGACCCGGGTGCTGTTCATCTGGTATGCGATCTGCACCGGCCTCGCCTTCATTCTGGCCTATCTGGTCGTCAGTCTTGATGCCGGGCGGCCGCCCAGCCTTCTGGCTCTGGTGCTTCAGGTCTTGCCGACGCTTCTTCTGTTTCCTTTGGCCGACTGGATGGTCCATCGGTTCGACGATGGTGATGTGCGCTTCAGATGAGCAGCGAACCGTCCATCTTCTTTTCCGATGTGAATGAGCGGCAGGGTTCGTTCCTGCGGCGCACATTCGTTGTGGGCGGCCTGACCGCCGTTGGTGTCACGGCCCTGACCGTTCGCCTCGCCCAGCTCCAGGTCGTGCAGGCCCAGGAGTATGCGACGCTCGCCAGCCAGAACCAGTTCAACTTCCGTCTGGTCCCGCCGCCGCGCGGACGGATCCTTGACCGTAACGGCGTGGTCATCGCCGGCAACCGGCCGAGCTTCCGGGTTCTTGTCGTGCGTGACGAGACCAAGGATCTGGATCAGACGCTTGACCTTCTTGGGCAGCTGCTACCGGACACCGTTGACCGGCGGCGTGCCATAATCCGTGACGTGAACGCGGCCCCAAGGTTCTCGCCGGTTCCCGTCAAAAGCGACCTGACCTGGGAAGAGTTCGCCCGGGTCAACCTCTATGCCAACGAACTGCCCGGCGTGATGGCCGACATGAACGAGGCCCGCTATTATCCGTTCGGCGGATCCTTCGCCCACGTGGTGGGCTATGTCGCCAAGCCCTCCGACCGGGACGTGCAGAGCTTCAGGGACCGCGGCGAAGAGGTTCCTCAACTCCTCTACAACCCGGGCTTTCGCATCGGCCGCACGGGCGTCGAGAAGGCCCTGGAGGTCGATCTGCGCGGCGTGGAGGGCGGCAACCGGGTCGAGGTCGATGCGCGGGGTCGGGTCGTTGCCGAGGATGTCGGCGGTTCCCGGCCGGCGGTTCCGGGCAAGGAGGTGGTCCTTACCCAGGACGCAGACGTCCAGAACCGGGCGCTCGAGGTTTTCGGCGAGGAAGCCGGCGGCGCTGTCGTGATGGACGTCCGCAACGGCGACATCCTGTGCATGGTATCGGCCCCGTCCTTTGACCCCAATCTCTTCGTCAACGGCATTCCAAGCTCGATGTACCGGCCGCTGGCCGACTATGAACGCAGGCCCCTGCTGGACAAGTCAATCTACGGCACCTTCGCGCCAGGCTCGACGTTCAAGCCGATTACTGGCCTCGCGGCGCTTAAGCGCGGTGCCAATCCGGACCGTCGGATCGTCTGTACTGGTGGCTACTACCTGGGCCGCCGTTTCGCCTGTCACGCCACGCATGGCTCGCAGAACATGCGCGAGGCGATCAAGAACTCCTGCAACGTCTACTTCATGACCATCGCGGTCGAGATGGGGCCGGACGCGATCGCAGAGACCGCGCGCGAGATGGGCTTTGGCCAGACCTTCGACATCAGCATCGACGGGCAACGCCGGGGGCTGGTGCCGGATCGCGATTGGCGCCGCCGCAATCCCGTACAGGGAGATCCGGTGTGGTATCCGGGCGAAACGCCCAGCTATGCCATTGGTCAGGGAGCCCTGACGGTGAACGCCCTGCAGTTGGCCACATACACCGCGCGCCTTGCGAACGGCCGAAAGGCGGTCATGCCTCGGCTGATCAAGAGTATCGACGGAGTAGAGCAGGGCGGCTCGGCGGCGTTCGCAGACCTGCCCTACGCCGCCGCCCACATGCAGGTGCTACGCGAGGGCATGGAGATGGTGACCGAAGCGGGCGGCACCGCTTTCAGGAACAGCCAGCTCGGGCTCGGGGCCGTGCGCATGGCGGGCAAGACCGGAACGGCGCAGTCCAGAAACTATGGCACCGGCTCGCGCAGTGGTGCTGGGCGACCCTGGGCCCAGAAGGACCATAATCTCTTCATCGCCTACGCTCCCATCGACAATCCGCGTTACGCCGTGTCTGTGATCATCCAGCACGGGGGCATGGGCGGCGGCACGGCCGGCGCACCGCGTGCACGTGAGATCATGAAGACGGTGCTGCTCAAGGACGACGAGATTCGCCAGCGTATTGAGCGCGAAGGCTTTGCCGAGACGCCGGACGACCCCGGCGCACATGGGTCCGACACTCTTGGCGCTTCTACCGCGCCCGCGGAGAGCGTTCCCGCCGCTGCGACGGAGCCTGCGGGCCCCCGTCCCTATGTCCCGGAGGCTCCGCAGTGACGTCCTCTGCCCTGACCCGCCCCGGAGAGCGTGACCGGCTTTCAACCAAGCTGTCCGAGCTGGACTGGCGCCTGATTGCCTTGCTCTCCGTGGTCGCGCTGGTGGGCACGCCCATGCTCTACT
>JADCBH010000022.1 GCA_020253595.1 Brevundimonas sp. | reverse complement strand
GCTGCCATGATCGCCGATCACGCGCCACCGGACCAGAGTGCGGAGCGGGGCAGGGTGCGTCGCATCTGGGGTTATGGGGTGATGGCCAACCGGCTGGGTCGACGGGTCATCCCCGGCTTCGACGATTTCCAAGTCTACCATACCGGCAGCTGGTCCGGGTTCCGCAATCTCATGAGCTGGCAGCCGGGCGGGCAGGTCACGGTCGTCGTCCTGACCAACAACTATCATCAGCAGGATCAGGTCTTCCTCATCACCCAGCAGGCCATGGCCGAGGCGTTGGGGCGGCCGTTCCCGATCGGGTTAAGCGCGAACTAGGCCACCGATCGATCAGGTGGTTCAATCCGGATTGGCGGCCAGCCAGGCTTCCAGCCGGTCGAGCGTGGAGTTCCAGCCGTGCTCGTGGCCGGTCAGGCTACGCTCGGACTTCAGCCCCTCTTGGGCGAAATCCATGCGGGTGCAGCTATCCTCGGTCTCGTGCAGCAGCACGGTGACCAGGGTGTCGGCTGGCGGGCCGTCCTCGTGGCTCTCGTCCCAGCGGAAGGTGAAGACCAGGCGCTCGGGCTCGACGATCTCGCGGTAATAGCCGCCTTGCCAGAGATCCTCTCCGGTCTCGACCGAGCGCAGGCAGGCCCGCCACTCCCCGCCGACGCGCAGGTCGTTGAAACCCTCGACCATCGGCCACTCGATTGGGCCCAACCAGTTCACCCGCATCTCCGGCCGGGTCCAGGCCATCCAGACCAGGGCGCGCGGCGCGTCGAACGTTCGCGTCAGGTCCAGCCGATGCGGCAGGAGCGTCGGAAGCTCGGGCAGGGCGACGGCGCTCATCTCAGAGGGTCGGCAGCAGGGCGTTCAGCTGGTCGGCGACCGTGCCCCAGCCCTCGTGGAAGCCCATGGCCTCGTGCTGCTTCATGGTCTCTTCCGACCAGTGCCGCGCGGTGGCGACATAGCGGGTCTTTCCGTCGGGCAGGGGTATCAGCTCGATCTCGGTGGACATGAAGGGAAGGCCGGCGGGCAGCCACCCTTTCACGAAGGCGTCGGTCGTGATCCAGCGACGCCCCGGCTCGACGTGCAGAAAGACGCCATCGTTCGGCATCACCTCGCCGTCCGGTCCAAGCATGGTCAGAGCGAAGCGGCCACCGACCTCAGGCTCAATCACGACGTCGGTGATGGTCCATGGCTTTGGGCAAAACCACTGAGCCAGGATCTCTGGCGTCATGAACGCCTTCCAGATCTTCTCCGGGGTACCGTTCATCACCCGGTCCAGAACGAGAGCATGGCCGTGCGCGCCGGTGGCGACGCAGGGGTCAATGGTTTCAGTTGCTTGGGCCATGGGGGTCCCCCTCTTGAATCTTGGTCAGGTAGGCGTCGAGGCGATCGAAACTTGAATCCCAGTATCGCCGGTAGTGTTCCAGCCATTCGGCCACGCCCTTCAGCCCCATCGGCTCCAGCCGGGCAGGCCGCCATTGGGCCTCTTTCCCGCGCGTGATGAGGCCAGCCTTCTCAAGCACTTTCAGATGCTTGGACACGGCAGGTAAACTCATGGCGAAGGGTTCTGCCAAAGCGTTGACGCTGGCTTCGCCCTCGCACAGCCGCGCCAGGATGGCCCGACGGGTCGGGTCCGCGAGGGCTGCGAACTTGGCGGAAAGGTCGTCGGACTGCACGGTGAGACTTTGTGTTGAACTGAATGGTTAAATAGAAGCTGGAAGCCCGTCAGTCAACCATACGGTTAAATGCGACTGGGACGCTGAAAGCCGAGCCCTTCCGGTTCCGCAATGCGACGACGAGGCGTAAGCCAGGGGCAGATCCTACGGAGCGCTCATGATCGTCGCCCTCGCAGCCGCCCTGCTTTTCCAGTCCTCCGAGCAGGCCCAGGTCGCCTCCGTTCTCGACCAGTTGAACGCTGCATCGACTGCCGCGGACGCCGAGGCCTATTTCGCCCTGTTCACTGCGGATGCGCGTTTCGTCGGCACGGATGCGGGCGAACACTGGAGCCTGCCCCAGTTCCGGGCCTATGCAGAACCGGTCTTCGCCCGAGGAACGGGCTGGTCCTATGCAGCGACAGAACGGACGATCACCATCGCCCCCATCGATTGTCGCTGTGTCGCCTGGTTTGAGGAAAAGCTGGTCAATCGGTCCTATGGCGAGACGCGAGGATCGGGCGTGTTGAGGCTGACGGCCGACGGCTGGAAGATCGAGCAGTACGTTCTGTCCTTCACTGTGCCCAATGATCGGGCCGATGCGGTCGTCGAGGTCATCAAGGGCGACTGATGGAGTTTCACGAAGAGGCGTTCGTGCTGTCCGCCAGGGCGCATGGCGATACAGGCGTCGTCGTCGACCTTCTGACCGAGACGCATGGGCGCTACGCCGCCTATGTCGCCGGTGGCGCGTCGAGACGCATGAAGCCGCATCTTCAGGCCGGTGCGCGGGTCATCGCCGACTACCGTGCTCGTACGTCTGACCATCTGGGATCCGCGCGACTGGAGCCGGTAGGAGAGGGGCCAAGCGCCCTGTTCGACGATCCCCTGGCCCTGCATGGTCTGTCGGCGGCAACGGCCTTGGTACAGGGTGCCTTGCCAGAACGCGAAGCCCACCCGGGTGCCTTCCTGGCTTTCGAGGCCTTGCTGGGTGCCTTCGTTCTTCCGGACGTCTGGCCGGCCATCTTCGTGCGGTTCGAAGCGGGCTTGCTCGAAAACCTGGGCTTCGGACTTGATCTGGGATCGTGTGCCGTCACCGGCACGCTCGATGATCTGGTCTGGGTCAGCCCCAGGACCGGACGTGCGGTCAGTTCGGACGCCGGGCGCCCTTACGCAGACAAGCTCCTGAAACTGCCACCCTTCATGCTGGGGGCTCAGGCCGGGCTCGTCGAGGGTGATGTCCGCGATGGCCTTGCCCTGACCGGCCACTTTCTCGAACAATTCGTCTTCAATCCGCAGAACCGCCCCTTGCCGCCGGCCCGGGTGTGGATGATCGACAAGCTGGGCGAGACCGGTCGGCTGTAACGGCTTCGAACCTCTCAGGACATGCCCGCCCGACTGCGCCGCCAGACCGACGCTGAACCGGGGGGGGGCGGACCCGGACACGCGGAAATGCCTGTCCGGGCGTGCCTTGAGTGTCCATCCCCGGGCCGCAGCCTGTAGACTTCCGGGTCGAACAGGACGATTCGCCCAGGCACCATGACCATCCACACTCCACCGCCAGAAGGCGGCCGCATCGTCGAGGAGCCGATGGGCGAGGCGCTGTCGCGCCGATATCTCGCCTACGCCCTGTCGACCATCACAAACCGGGCGCTTCCGGACGTGAGGGACGGGTTCAAGCCGGTCCACCGCCGGATCCTCTACGCCATGCATCAGATGCGGCTGAACCCGCAGGCCGCGGCGCGCAAGTGCGCGAAGGTCGTCGGCGAGGTGATGGGCGGATATCACCCGCACGGCGACGCCTCGATCTATGATGCCCTGGTCCGTCTGGCCCAGGACTTCGCCCAGCGCTACCCGCTGGTCGACGGGCAGGGCAACTTCGGCAACATCGATGGCGATAACCCCGCCGCCATGCGCTACACCGAGTGCAAGCTGACGCCAGCGGCGATGCTGATGATGGATGGAATCGAACAGGATTCCGTGGACTTCCGCCCCACTTATGACGATCAGGATGAGGAACCGATCGTCCTGCCGGCGGGCTTTCCGAACCTGCTGGCCAACGGCTCGTCCGGGATCGCAGTGGGCATGGCGACCTCCATCCCGCCCCACAACGTCGGTGAACTCATCGATGCCTGTCTGCTGCTGCTTGATCGGCCTGAGGCGACGACGGCAGAACTGGCCGAGATCGTGCCTGGCCCGGATTTCCCCACCGGCGGCATCGCCGTGGAGGGACATGCGTCGATCCTGGAGGCCTATGAGACCGGCCGGGGCGGCATTCGTCTGCGCGCTCGCTGGGAGAAGGAACCGCTTGAGCGTGGGGGCTGGCAGGTCGTGGTCACCGAGATCCCCTACCAGGTTCAGAAGACCAAGCTGATTGAGGCCATGGCCGAGCTTCTGGATCAGAAGAAGCTGCCGTTGGTCGACACCTTTGATGACCAGTCCGCCGAGGACATTCGTCTGGTCATCGAGCCCAAGAGCCGAAACGTCGATCCCGACGCCATGATGGAAAGCCTGTTCCGGCTCTCCGACCTGGAGGTCCGCTTCCCGGTCAACATGAACGTGCTCGATGCGACCGG
>JADCBH010000219.1 GCA_020253595.1 Brevundimonas sp. | reverse complement strand
GCCGAGGGGGCCCAGGCCGACCGCACCGAAGCCGGCGGCGACGAGGGCCTGCCGCCGTACGACAAGACCATCGAGTTCACCCCCGGCGCCGAGACCGCCAAACTGTTCAGCCTGATGCGCCAGGTGTCGGAGTTCACAGGCGGGGCCCACCCCAATGCCCAGTTCGGGGCCGTCTTGTGGGACAAGGCGCTGAACCGCGAGATCGCGGCGGCGGATCTGTTCATCAAGCCCGCCGACATGACGGCGCTGGATCAGGCGCTGTGCGCCGCAATCAATGCCGAAAAGCGTCGCCGCGATCCGGCCGCCCAGACGGTCAGCCTGTCCGGCAGCGGGGACTGGAAGTGCCCGACCGCGCTGCAGACGCCTTTCGTCCTGGCCGCCTCGACCGAGCCGGGCAAGGCGGGCGGCCTGACGTTCCTCGTCGGCCCCTACATCGTCGGCCCCTATGCCGAAGGGACCTATGAGGTCACCGTTCCCCTGGCGGCCTTTCGTGCCCTGATCGCCCCGGCCTATGCGGGCGAGTTCGGCGGCGGGCTGAAACCCGCCGCCTGAGGCCTCAGCGCAGGAAGTCGTCGACCGCCGCGTCGAACAGGGCCGGCTGGTCGGCCATGATGAAGTGCCGCGCCCCATCGATGCGGACCATCCGCACGCCCGGCAGGGTCGAATACTCCTGCGTCCACAGCCCTTCGGCCAGGGCAGGCGGCGGGCCCCCGTCGGCGTCGGTGGCATACAGCGCCGTGACGGGCGTGGTCATGGCGGCCAGACCGGGACGCGCATCGGTGGTCATCACGTCGGAGAAGGCGGCGGCCACGGCGCGCCGGTCGCTGGCCATCGACCATTCCACCATGGCCTCGCGGATCGCCGGGTCGCGCGCCAGCCCCTGGGCCGCCTGTTGCTGCTGGGCGCGATAGCTCGCGTCATCCGCCGCGATCATGGCTGCGGCCAGTTGGGCCGCGACGGGCCGCGCCGTCTCCGCGGTCACGGTCGGCCCGAACAGGGCGGAATAGAAGGGCAGGGCGTCGACGATCATCAGCCGTCCGACCAGCGCCGGCTGACGCTGGGCCAGCAGAAGCCCCGATAATCCGCCCATCGAGTGGCCGATGACTGCGGGACGCTCCAGCCCGGCCTCTGCGATGTAGCGGGCCAGCTCTGCGACCTCCGGCTCGACGAAGGGGCCGTCGCCGTGGCTCCAGGGCTCGCCCGCGAAACCGGCCAGCTGGACCAGATGCACCCGGTGTGTCGCAGACAGGCGGTTGGCCAGCGGCCTCCAGACCTCGCGCGAGGATGCCAGGCCCGGGATCAGGATGACGTCCGGGCCTGAGCCCACCACCTCGACCGACAGACGATCGGAGGTGAATGCCGGGGCCGTCTGGGCGACGGCGACGCCTGGAAGCGTCACGGCGGTCATGGGCGCGCCAACGACGGCGGCGGTCAGGCACAGGGCGCGCAGGATCGCGCGCCCGGAGCGGGCGTTGTTCAGCATGGCGAAGTCCTTTGGTCAGGTTATCCTGACAAAATGTCAGGTGTGGGGGTTGGTGAAGATCGCCTCCACCGGCTCATCGAAGACGGCGGAAATGCGGTAGGCCAGGTCGAGGGATGGGTCGTGTTTCTCGGTCTCAAGCGCGTTGACGGCCTGGCGTGAGACGCCGATGGCGCGCCCCAGGTCCTCCTGGGTCCAGCCGCGCGCGGAGCGGAGTTCCTTCATGCGATTCTTCATCGGCTGGTCCGGATGAAGGGCGTGACCGCGCCATAAAGTCCCCAGAACAGGGCATAGACCATCCAGCCCGGCGCATGGGGCGCGTCGCCATAGCTCTCCATGAAGCCCCAGCCCGAGAACAGGGCGAATGCCAGTCCCGCGGCGACGATGAACCGCTTGGCCGTCAGGGTGCGCACGAACTCGTCGGCTTCGTTCAGAAACGCCACGGTGGCCCAGATCTGCCCGGCGATGGGGGCGGCGACGGCCAGACCCAGCACCATGCCTGCGGGCGTCCCGATGATCGGATCGAAGGCCCCGAAGATCGCCGCGATGTTCACGGCCACATAGCCGGCCATGAAGGCCATCGTGCGCACGACGTACCGACGATAGGCACCATCGGAAGAGGTGAGGCTGGACATGGAATGCGCTCCGTGTAAGTCATGTCTACCTGACATCGACTATTTGTCATGTCAACCTTACATTTCTTGATATCGGTCGATCCGCAGGCTGAGCCTCGCTAGACTGCGCCCATGCCCGCCGCGCCGCGCGTCTCTCCGTCCGAGCTGTTCTCGCCCGAGGCCTGGGCACCGTTCCAGACACGGTCCAGCTGGAAGGGCCCTCTGCTGGTTCTGCACTGCTGGGGTGTGATCGCCGCCGCCATCGCGCTCGGCGTCTGGCAGCCGCTCCTGATCCCGATCTGCATCATGGTGATCGGCACCCGCCAGCTGGGTCTGGCCATCCTCATGCACGAGGCCGCGCACGGAGTGCTCGCCGGGAACCTCAAGCTGAACGATGTCCTGGGACACTGGTTCTGTGCCGTGCCGATCGGAGCGTCACTGACGGCCTATCGCCCCTACCACCTCGCTCACCACCGCTTCGCGCAGCAGCCGGAGGATCCCGACCTGATCCTGTCCGCGCCGTTTCCGGTCAGCGGGGTCTCGCTCCGGCGCAAGATGATCCGCGACCTGACCGGACAGACCTTCTTCAAGCAGCGCGTGCTCTTGCCTGTCGCCGCGCTGCGGCAGCGTTCGGGCAGGATCGGCGAGGCCCACGACTATGACGCCGTCGTCACCGGCCGGTCGGTGCTCGCCTTCCTCGTCTGGAATGCAGCCCTGCTGGGACTGCTCAGCCTGTTCGGCGTCTGGTGGGCCTTTTTCGCCCTGTGGCTCCTGCCCATGGCGACGTGGTTTCCGCTCGTGACCCGGCTCCGCAACATCGCCGAACACGCCTGTGTCGAGGGCTCGGCCGAGGACGCGTTCCGGGCGGCGCGCACCACCCGGGCCCGTTGGTGGGAACGCGCCTTCATCGCCCCCTACTGGGTCAACTTCCACGCCGAGCATCACCTCTTCATGCATGTCCCCTGCTGGAACCTGCCCCGGCTGCATCGCGCGATCCGCCGGACCGAGCCGGGCCGGCGGATGGAGGTGGCCGGTGGCTACGTCGAGGTCCTGAAACAGGCGGCGTCGCGACCCGTCTGACGCCCCGCTCCCGGCTACCCCATGCCGCATTGCAGCGAGACGGCTGCGCGCCCAGACAGGGGCGATGTCCCATGCCCCCTCCAGCCGCGGCCTGCCCGTGCCGACCGGCCGCCTGTCGCGGCTGGCGCGCTTCGGCGGACTGGCGACCGGCATCGCCGGTAACGCCCTGGCCGAAGGGGCGGTGCAGTTGGCCAAGGGCCGGCGTCCGACGATGGGCGACCTGCTGCTGACGCCCGCCAATGCGATCCGCGTCACCGAACAGCTGGCCCAGCTGCGTGGGGCGGCCATGAAGATCGGTCAGCTGATGTCGATGGACGCGGGCGACCTTCTGCCGCCCGAACTGTCCGACATCCTTGCGCGGCTTCGCTCCGACGCCCGGCCCATGCCGCCGGTCCAGCTGACCGCGGCGCTGAACCGTCGCTGGGGCCGGGGATGGGAAGACCGCTTCCAGCGCTTCGACATGGCCCCCGTCGCCGCCGCCTCGATCGGCCAGGTCCACCGCGCCCTGACCCGCGAAGGCCGCGACCTGGCGATCAAGGTCCAGTACCCGGGCGTCCGGCGCAGCATCGACAGCGACGTCGACAACGTGGCGACCCTTTTGAAGGTCTCCGGTGTCCTGCCGCGCGAGATCGACCTCGCGCCCCTTCTGGTCGAGGCCAAGCGCCAGCTACATGAGGAAGCCGACTACGCCCGCGAGGCCCAGCATCTGGCCCGTTTCGGTGCCCTGCTCGCGGGCGATCCCGACCATGTCGTGCCGGGGCTGCACGCAGAGCTGACCCGGCCCGACGTCCTGGCCATGGACTATGTCGAAGGCGGGCCGGTCGAGGCCATGACCGGTGCGTCGCAGGCGGAGCGCGATCGCATCGCGACGGTCATGATCCGGCTCCTGCTACGTGAGCTGTTCGACTTCGGCCTGATGCAGACGGATCCGAACTTCGCCAACTATCGTGTCGATGCGGCCGGGCGGTTGGTGTTGCTCGACTTCGGGGCGACGCGGGTCATTCCGCCCGCTCTGGCGGAGGGTTATCGCGCCCTGATGCGCGCGGCCATGAACGATGACCGCCGGGCGGCCATCGAGGCGGCCCAGGCCATCGGTTTCTTCGATCACCGCGCCCGCGCCCGTGACGCGGAGGGTCTGGAGGCGATGTTCGATCTCGCGCTGGCGCCTTTCAGGGGCGAAGGCCCGTTCGACTTCGGCGACACGGCCGTCGCCGCCCGGCTGCGCGACCGCGGCATGACCTTCGCCCAGGATCGCAACGTCTGGCACGTGCCGCCGGTGGACACCCTGTTCGTCCAGAGAAAGCTGGGTGGTGTCTATCTGCTGGCCAGTCGCCTGAAGGCGCGGGTCGAGGTGCGCCGCCTTCTGGAGCCCTGGCTCTAGGGCAGGGTCGCATTCGGGCAGGCTTCCTATCATCGCCGTCGGCCTCCGCTCTGTGTGCGACCGATTTTGACGTATCGAGGTGCCATAGTGCGGTTCGTGGACATCGCTCCACCGCCCTCTTGCCCGTCCAGATGTACACTATGTCCACCCAGAAAAATTTAGTGGACATTTCCGGACCCGCCCTCGGCGGTCCGGGGAGCCAGTCAGCCACCGTGCCCATCCCTGATCCCACCGCCTTCATCCGCGCCAACACCCGCTCTCAGACCGTGCCGCACGCGCCGGAGATCACCCTGTGGCTGGCCGATGAGGTCACGCCGATCTGGCGTCTGACGGAGGAAGAACTGGGCGAGCTCGGGCTCCCGCCGCCGTTCTGGGCGTTTGCCTGGGCGGGCGGTCAGGCGCTGGCGCGCTGGCTGCTGGATCACCCGCAGGAAGTGTCGGAAAAGCGCGTGCTGGATTTCGCGGCTGGCTCAGGCCTGGTCGGCATCGCGGCGATGAAGGCGGGCGCGGCCCAGGTCCTGTGCTGCGACATCGATCCATTCTGCGGCGCGGCCGTAGCTCTGAACGCGCAGGCCAACGGGGTCGAGGTCGCCTTCACCGATGCCAATCTGCTGGATGTCCCTCCACCGGACGTCGACGTCATCTGTGCCGGCGACGTCTGCTACGAACAGCCGATGGCCGGGCGGGTTCTCGACTGGCTGGCATCGGCGCGCGCGAAAGGCACCCGCGTGCTGATCGGCGATCCGCACCGCACCTACTTCCCGCGAGAGGGCCTGACCTTTCTGGCCGAATATCGCGTTCCGACGACGCGCGAACTGGAGGACTTCGAGATCAAGCGCACCTCGGTCTGGGCCCTGCCGTGATGAGACCGCATCCCTTCCCCTCCACCGTCGTTCCGGCATAGCCTGTCGTTCGGGATCAGGAAGGATCGACGATGCGGTGGCAGGGCGGACGCAGGGGCGGCGGGATCGAAGACCGTCGTGGGATGGGCGGCGGAGCGGTCGCGGGCGGCGGTATAGGCGTCGCGGTTCTGGCGGTGATCGGCTACGTCTTCTTCGGCATCGACCCCGCGACCACCACCCAGGTCGCCAGCCAGTTCGGCGCGGCCAGCGCCACCTAGGAAGGCCGCCAGGGCACGCCGGAAGATCAGGCCGGCCTGTTCGTCGATGTGGTGGGTCGCAACATCAACGACGTCTGGGCGACCAAGCTCGAGGGCTATCAGCCACCCGCCAACATCGTCCTGTACGAACAGGGCACCAACACCGGCTGCGGCTATGGCCAGGCGGCGTTCGGGCCCTTCTACTGCCCTGCGGATCGCCAGGTCTATCTGGACCTCAGCTTCTGGCAGGAGATGGAGACCCAGCTCGGGGCTTCCGGCGCCGACTTCGCCCGCGCCTATGTCCTCGCCCATGAAATCGGCCACCACGTCCAGACCCTGACCGGTGCCTCCGAGCAGGTCCAGCGTGCCCAGCAATCAGCCCGCTCGGAGGGCGAAGCCAACCGCTATTCCGTCGCGCTGGAGCTTCAGGCCGACTGCTACGCCGGCGTCTGGGCCGCCAATGCGGCGGCGGTGTCCGGCGGGGAGGTGGCGCTGGAACCCGGGGATCTGGAAGAGGGCCTGCGGACCGCCTCGGCCATCGGCGATGATACGCTTCAGAGGAACGCCGGGCGTGGCGTGAACCCCGAAAGCTTCACCCACGGCTCCTCCGAGCAGCGGATGCAGTGGCTCCAGCGCGGCTACCAGTCCGGCGACCCGGCCGTCTGCGATACCTTCGCCGAGCTCTAGGCCGCTTGTTGCACCGCGAAAGACCCGTCACAGTCGCGGTGTGACCCGCCCCGCCTCCGCCGCCGAAGCCTTGAAGTCCGCCCGCCGCGTGGTGGTCAAGATCGGCTCGTCTCTGGTCGTCGAGGCCGACAGCCGGGGACCCGCGCTCGGCTGGATGGCCTCGCTGGCCGAGGACATCGCCAGCCTCAGGACCGGAGGGCGTCAGGTGATCCTGGTGTCGTCGGGGGCCGTGGCCCTGGGGCGCGGACGACTGGGGCTGGAGAAGAACGCTCGGCTGGACGAGAAGCAGGCTGCGGCTGCGGTGGGCCAATCCCTGCTCATGCAGGCCTGGGAGCAGGCCCTGACCCCGCGCGGCATGACCCCCGCCCAGGTGCTGTT
>JADCBH010000218.1 GCA_020253595.1 Brevundimonas sp. | reverse complement strand
TGTCAGCAGCCTGCACTTTCGACAGACACCGCCGCCCGTGTTAGCTGCCGTGAGTTAGCTCCATAGTGAGCATAAGACCCGTCGCCGAGAGCCCCGCCCTGTCCTTCTTTCACGCCGGACCCGCGCCCCAGGCGATCGGCCCCCGCCCGGGGGTGCTGCGCGACGGGCTGGGCCTGATGCCCGGGATGACGGTGGGTCTGTTTGGCGGCTCCTTCAATCCGGCCCATGACGGCCACGCCCATGTCGCCGAAACGGCATTGCAGCGGCTCGATCTGGACCGCGTCGTCTGGCTGGTCTCGCCGCAGAACCCGTTGAAGGACACCGCGCAAACCGCCCCGCTCGCCGAACGCCTGGCGTCGGCCCGGATGTGGGCCCCGGGTCCGCGCATGATCGTCTCGGATTTCGAGACCCGGGCCGGGACGCGCTGGACCATCGACACCCTGCGGGCCATGAAGGCGCGTCACCCGGGGGTCCGCTTCGTCTGGCTGATGGGATCGGACAATCTGGAGAGCTTTCACCGCTGGCGCGGCTGGACCGACATCATGCGCATGATGCCCGTGGCCGTCATCGCCCGCCCGGGCTCGCTTCTGGAAAGCCGGGCCGCGCCGGCCGCCCGCCGGTTCGCCGGTCACAGGGTCGCGGCCTCGGAAGCCCGCCTGCTGGCGCGCATGCAGGCCCCGGCCTGGACCTATCTGACGGCCCCCTTGAACCCTTCCTCCTCGACGGCGCTGCGGGCCCGGAGCCGCACAGGGTGATTTCCGGCGCGGCCTGTGCTAGAGAGCCGCTTTAGTGACCACTCCCGGAGCCCTCCGCTGACCCCCCCGCCCGCGCATGACGCGCAACATGACGCCGTTTCCAACGCGGCCGACGAGATGGACGCCATCGACCCCCTCCATTCCGGGGACGGTGCCGACGAAGATTCAGACGAAGATTCAGCGGCCGAGGACGACGAGTCGTCAGACTACTCCCTGTTCGGCACCGGCTCCGAGGGCAACGACCCTGACGAGGACCACGCCCCCTTCACCCGCGACGCGCCCCTTCCGGTCGGCTCCACGCCGATCGAGCAGGCCGTCCTGGCCAAGCTGGACGAAGACAAGGCCCAGGACATCGTCCTGATCGACCTGAAGGGCAAATCCCCGATGGCCGACACCATGATCGTGGCGTCGGGCCGGTCTCACCGCCACGTCGGCGCGCTGGCCGACCACCTGCTGCGCACGCTCAAGGATCACGGTCTGGGCCGCGCCAAGGTCGAGGGCCTGCCGCATTGTGACTGGGTGCTGATCGACGCCGGCGACGTCATCGTCCACCTGTTCCGCCCCGAAGTCCGCGTCTTCTACAACATCGAGAAGATCTGGGCCGTCGACAGCGCGCACCGCGGAGCAGGCGCGGCCTGATCCGCGCAGCGCGTTGAAGCTCGCCATCCTCGCCATCGGCCGACCCGGACGCGGCCCGGAGGCGGACCTCGCCACCGACTATGCCGGCCGCGCGACCGCTGCGGGCCGCCCCCTGGGCCTTGGACCGCTCGATCTGGTCGATCTGGACCCCAGGAAGCCCGGAAGAGGTCCAGAGGCGGAGCTGATCCTTGCGGCGGCGGAGGGTTCGCACCTGATCGCCTGCGATGAGCGCGGCAGGACCTATTCCAGCCGCGCCTTCGCCGACCACATCGCGCGCCTGCGGGATCAGGGTGAGCGTCGGCTGGTCTTCGCCATCGGTGGCGCGGATGGACTGGACGCGTCGGTGCTGTCCGCCGCCCGCTCCACCCTCGCCTTCGGGCCGCAGACCTGGCCGCATGCGCTTGCTCGCGCCATGCTGGCTGAACAGCTCTATCGCGCGGTGACGATCCTGGCCGGATCACCCTATCATCGCGATTGATGAAGCGTTTCGCCCTCCTCGCCGCCATCCTGCTGGCCGCCTTGCCGGCCTCTGCGGCCGTGCAGGAGGATCTGGAGCAGCTTCAGGCCCGCTATCGTGATGAACAGGTGCGCGCCCGACGGCTGCGCGCCGACGCCGAGGCCGCCCAGGGCGAACTCGCCGCGCTGGACCGGGAACTGGCCACGCTCCAGCGGGATGTGGCCTCGGGCGACCAGGAGCTTTCGGCCCAGAGGGCCCGGCTGGCGGCGCTGGGCCGGCGCGAAGCCGCCATCGTCTCCGAACTCGCACGCGCCCGCGACAGCCAGATGCGGCTGCTCTCGGCGCTCCAGCTGATGAGCCGCCGGCCACCCCCGCCGCTGCTGATCCCGGCCGACCGCGCTGTGGACACCGTCCGCGCCGCCATTCTGATGAAGGCCATGGCCCCCGACCTTCGCGCCCGCGCCGACGCGCTCGCCGCCCGCCAGGCCGAGGTCGGCCGCATTCGCCGCCTCGCGGTCCTGTCGTCGGAGCGTCTGATGACGACCGAGAGCGCCCAGGGCGACCGTCGCGCCGAGATCGAATCCCTGTCTGCTCGGCGCACCGCGCTTCTGGCCGTTCTGCGCGCCGACGCGGACCGGGCCGAGCGTGCCGCCCGGTCGCTGGAGGCCCGCATCCGTGCACTGGGCGCCACGCCAGAGTCCGCAGCAGAAGCCGCCGATGCACCGGCCAGCCGCCTGCCCGCTGGCCGCAACCGCCTGACGCCCCCCGTTCCGGGCAGCCCCTCCGTCCGATTTGGCCAGGGCGGGGACGGCGCGCGGTCGCAAGGCTGGCGCTGGAGCGCGTCCGGCGACGTCGCCGCGCCTGCGGGAGCGCGCGTCGATCACGCCGGACCGCTCAGCGGCTGGGGCGAGGTGGTGATCCTGGATCTCGGCGACGGTTGGCGGGCGGTTCTGGCCGGCCTCGACACCATCGCGGTCGAACCGGGCGAGAGGGTCGCCGACAGCCAGACGCTGGGCCGGGCCGAAGCCGGTGGCGAGGTCTATCTGGAACTGCGACGCGGCGACCGCCCGGTCGATCCGGCACCATTCTTCTGACCTGGTCGCCACCACACGACCGGATTTGGCGCACCGATCGATCATCATCCCCTGGACGCAGCGACAACGGGGAACCGCTGACCTGAGAGAAGTGAGAGTGACTCCCACCCCGAGACACGACTCTCACGCCCTGCGTGCGGGAATTCCCTTCCCTCCGCCGCATGACGCTGATTTTATCCACCGGACGCGGGGCCGCCACGATTGATCGCGACGATCCCGCTCCATCCTCCCTCCGTCCGCCTCGGCGGATGCCGAAAGAGACCGAATGCGCAGACTTCTCGTCGCCGGAGCCGCCATCGCGGCCCTCGGCCTCTCCGCCGCCGCGGTGGCCAGCCAGACGCCCCGGAACGAGACCTTCCGGATGCTCCAGCTGTTCGGCGACACCCTGGCGGTGATCGAACAGTTCTATGTCGTCCCCGTCGACAACAAGGAGCTGATCGAGGCGGCCCTGGCCGGCATGATGACGGCGCTCGACCCGCATTCGAACTATCTCCCGCCCGACGGCTTCGACGACCTCCAGGAGCGGACCGCAGGCGAGTATTCGGGCGTCGGATTGACCATCACCACTGAGGGCGGCCTGGTGAAGGTCATCTCTCCGATGGACGACGGCCCCGCCGCCAGGGCCGGGGTTCAGGCGGGCGACGTCATCTCCGTGATCGACGGCCAGAATGCGGCGGGCCTGACGGTCTCGGAGGTCTCCGAAAAGCTGCGCGGGGCCATCGGCACCTCGGTCAACGTTACCTTCCTGAGGGACGGCTCCGACCCGCTGGAGGTCACCCTGGTGCGGGAGGTCATCACGGTCGACAGCGTCACCGGTCGCATGGAAGGCGACTTCGGCTACCTGCGTATCGCCACCTTCAACGAGAACACCGGGCGGGAGCTGACCGAGGTCATCGAGCGGCTGAAATCTCAGAACCCGGGCATTCAGGGCTACGTCCTGGATCTTCGCAACAACGGTGGCGGCCTGCTCAGCGCGGCGATCGACGTGTCCGACACCTTCCTGGAGCGCGGCGAGATCGTCAGCCAGCGCGGTCGTCGCCCCGACCAGATCGAGCGCTATGCCGCCCGGGCGGGCGACCTGACCGGCGGCCTGCCGGTCGTGGTCCTGATCAACTATGGATCCGCGTCGGCGTCCGAGATCGTCGCCGGCGCCCTTCAGGATCAGGAACGGGCGACGCTGGTCGGCCTCACCAGCTTCGGCAAGGGCTCGGTCCAGACCGTCATCCCCCTGCGTGGCGGCCAGGACGGAGCGCTGTCGATCACCACGGCGCGCTACTACACACCCTCAGGGCGCTCCATCCAGAAGATCGGCATCGAGCCGGACCTGGAGGTCGCCCGCACCGAGGCCGAGGCCCGGATCGTCTCCCGCTCCAGCTTCGTCTACTCCGAGGCCGCCTATGCCACGGCGCTGGACGCCTCCATCGGCGCGGAGCGTCGTGGACCGCACACGCCGCGCGAGGCGCCCGGTCCCGACTACGACGAGGACGCCGACTACCAGCTCCAGCGCGCGCTGGACGTGCTGCGTGCCCGGGGCGATCTGACCCTGCTGGCGGCGGCACCCGAAGGCATCGTCGTCACCGAGCCGGGGGCCCCCGCGATCGAAACAGCGACGCTGGAAGACACGACCGAGGAAGAATAGACGGGCACACGCCCGGCGTTTCTCCTTGCATCTTCGTCCGCCCTTCGGAATCCTGCGTTATCCGGAGGGGTGGGGCGATGTTTTTTCTGGCCGTGGCCGCATTGGTGCTGATGCCCCAGCCGGCGGGATTCACACCGGCGGGCAGTGACGGTGAAACGTCCTGGTCCTACGCCTCGCAGATCCGCGAGGATCCGACGACGGGCGACCTGATGACCCGGATCGCCGCCACCTATGCCTCGCCGCAGTCACGGTCTGACGGTGCGAGCGTCAGCTACTCAATCTGGCCGGTCGACATCGATTGCGGCGGTCAGATCGGCTGGGCTCCGGGCACGGACTATACCGCCGACGGCCGTCCCCTTGGGCGAGCCCCTGATCGTCCAGCGACTCTTCGACGCGATGCGTCTCCTGGCGTCCAGGCCACGGTCGATCAGATCTGTCGCAACGGCGCGAACGACGAGTAACCCGACACCTAACCCTCGCACTTGAAAACGGAGCGTATCGATGACCCTTGCCTTGCTGAGCCTTCTGGCGACCGCTCTGGCCGCTCAGGAATCCTCCGACGCCTATGAGGGCATCGCCCGGGATGACTTCGCGGCGTGGTCGTACACGACCGGCCAGGTGGTCGCCAACGGGGACAGCCGGACGACGTCGGTCATGGCCCGCTACGTCAATCCCCTTCCGGTCCCCAACAGCAGCCGAACGGTGGCCTACTCGATCCACGAGATCACCTTCCACTGCAGTGCGCGGAACTCCGACTGGTCAGCGGGCGCGAACTACGACGCGGACGACGCCGAGATCGGATCCGGAACCGCCAGCACCGCCGAAGCTTGGAGTGACAGCACCCCGGGCTACGTCCAGTTGGCGGAAACCGTCTGCAGCATGGCCGGGACCACCTGATGGCCCAACATGGCTAACGGCGCGTTAGGCTTTCTTAACCGCCGCCCGGCATTCTGACGTCGAAAAGGCCGTCCGGAATCCGTCCGGCGGTCGTCCAGAGCGTTCGACGTCGTCCATGTTCGCCAAGCGCCAGTCCGCCCTCGCCGCCGCCGCCGGCAGCCCTCCGCCCTCGCGGATGCCCAAGATTGACCTCAAGGCCGTCCTGTCTTTCCTGAAACGCCCGCCGGTCGCCGTCGGCGCCGCGGGTCTTCTGCTCTTCGCGGCCATCGCCCTGTTCCTGACCGTTCTGGGCGACCCGAGGGCCGGCACGCCGTCCGCCCGCGTGGCGCTGAAGCGGGAGGCCGCGCCGGCACCCGCCGCCCCGACGGGTCTTGAAGCCTTTTCCATGGGTGGGTTCGCCGCCTGGCAAGGTCTGTCGGATCCGGGGCTGCTCGGCGAAGGCGGAGCCGCTGGAGGCGAGGCCCTGATCACCCTGCCGGACGGCGCGACCGTCGCCGGCGGTTCAGCCATCGCCGCCCCGATCATTCCGGCCCAGCCCCTGACCCCGGCCCCCATCGCGGGTCTCAGCCAGCCCGGTCCGAACGGTCCCCTGCCGGTCATCGCCACCGATGGCCGCGTGCCGGCCCAGGCCTATGCACGGCCCTTCACCCCGAACGGCCGTCCGCGCGTCGCCCTGATCGTCGGCGGCCTTGGACTGAACGCCGTCACCACCCGCGCCGCCATCGAGCGTCTGCCGGCAGAGGTCACCCTGTCCTTCGTTCCCTATGCCGAAGATCTCCAGGGTTGGATCGACCTCGCCCGACGTCAGGGCCATGAGGTCCTGATCGAGATCCCAATGGAGCCGACGGGCTATCCCAACAACGATCCCGGCCCCCAGACCCTGCTGGCCAACGCCACGCCTGAAGACATCGACGCCCGCATGGCCTGGCTGCTGGGTCGCGCCACCGGCTACTTCGGAGTGACCAACTACCTCGGCGACCGTTTCGTGACTTCGGACACCGGCATGAGCGCGTTTCTGGGCATCCTGCGCCAGAGGGGTCTCGCCTTCTTCGACGACGGCGTCGCGCGCCGCCGCCCCGGGGCCTGGTCGCGCGCCTCTGCCGACACCATCGTCGACGAAACCCAGACGCCCGCAGCCATCATCGCCCGCCTGAACGCACTGGAAGCCGCCGCCAAGACGCGCGGCGCGGCGCTCGGCACCGGCTTTGCCTATCCGGTGACCGTCGAAGCCGCCGCGCGCTGGACCGCCGGACTGGAAGCACGCGGCGTCCAGTTGGCCCCCGCCTCCGCCATGGCGGCACGGCCCGGGCGCTGATCGATCATTGACGTGGTGGATGTGAGCGGAGATGGGGACGCCATGCCCTCGTCCGATCTCCCTCGTCATCGGCCCAATGTCGGTGTCGTCCTGTTCAACGCCGAGGGCCTGGTCTGGTATGGCCGCCGGGCCGGCATGACCGAGGGCCACGCCTGGCAGTTCCCGCAAGGCGGTGTCGACGCCGGCGAGGACCTGGAGGCCGCCGCCCGGCGGGAACTCGAAGAGGAAACCGGCGTCACCTCCGCCGAACACCTGGGCCGCACCGAGGGCTGGATCGTCTACGACTTTCCCGAAGCCCTGAAGGCTCAGCACGCGCGCGACGGACGCAAGCCCTGGGACGGCCAGAAACAGGTCTGGTTCGCCTTCCGCTTCACCGGAGACGAGCGGGAAATCCAGCTCGACCGACACGCCGAGATCGAGTTCGACGCCTGGCGCTGGGGCCCCCTTTCAGAGGCCCCGGACCTGATCGTGCCCTTCAAGCGCGACGCCTACGAGCAGGTCGTGGCCACCTTCACCAGGTTCGCGAGCCCGTCAGGGCGTTAGCCTCCGGCGGCCGGGTTCATGACGGTGAACAGGATGCCCGCCTTGCCCCAGTTCGATCCGGCCGGGGGTACCAGCACCGCCACCATGCCCGTCTCGGACCCGATCGGCCCGGTATAGGTGGTCTCTCCCTTGCCCGGATCATTGGCGATGGGGTTCCAGCCGTCCGAGTTGGCGGCAAAGGCCGCCTGGATCGCCGCGACATCCGAGGGCGCGACATTGATCGCTGCGACACGACACGAGCCGGCCTCATCCGCCCCGATCACGATCTGGCCAGACGCCGAAGCCACGGCACCGTAGTCGATGGTGACCGGCATGTCGTGAAAGGCACCCCGAACGTCCGGATCGGTTCCACCGTCGATGAGCATCACTCCGGTCGCGTCCAGCGCCGCCGACGGGGTCAGAGGCAGCTCACCGAACGCGTTTCTTGCGCAGACCTGTG
>JADCBH010000217.1 GCA_020253595.1 Brevundimonas sp. | reverse complement strand
CGCGTCTGGAGGAGGCGGTCCTGGCCTACCAGGCGGCGCTTCAGGAACGCACCCGCGAGCGCGTGCCGTATCCTTGGGCGCTCACAATGGAGAACCTCGCGCTGACCTACGACGCTCTTTTTGAGAAATCCAGCGATCCAGTCTGGCTGGATCGCGGACAGGTAGCAGCGCGCGATGCCTTGGCAGTCTATCAAGAGGCCGGAGCCGAGTACAACATCGGAACCAGTCAAGATTTGATCGCCCGCCTCGAATCCAAACGCGCCGCCCTGCCCTGAGCCCTACCCCCGCTCCTTCGTCTTGGTGAAGGCCACCTTCGGGAACCGCTCCATGACATAGCCCGTCTCCCAGCTGGATTTCGCCAGGAAGACCGGAGCCTGATCGAGATCACGGGCCATCTGGCCGCGGTACTTGCCCATGAAGTCCTCGACGTCGGCCTTGTCGCCGTCGATCCAGCGGGCCTCGGCATAGGGCGACGGCTCGAAGATCACCTCCAGCCCGTACTCCTCGCCCAGCCGGTCGGCCATGACCTCGAACTGCAGCTGACCCACCGCGCCGACGATGAAGTCCGCGCCGATCTCGGGCCGGAACAGCTGGGTCACGCCCTCTTCGGCCAGGCCTTCCAGCGCCTTCTTCAGATGCTTGGCTTTCAGCGGATCCTTGACCCGGACGCGCTGAAGGATTTCGGGCGCGAAGTTGGGCAGGCCGGCGAAGCGGATCAATCCGGACTCAGACAGACTATCCCCCACGCGCAGCACGCCGTGGTTCGGAATGCCGATGACGTCGCCGGCAAAGGCGTCCTCGGCCAGTTCCCGGTCGCTGGCGAAGAACATGATGGGCGCGTTCACCGACAGCGACTTGCCGGTGTTCTGGACCTTCAGCTTCATGCCGCGCTTGAAGCTGCCGGACGCCATGCGGAACATGGCGATGCGGTCGCGGTGGTTGGGGTCCATGTTGGCCTGGACCTTGAAGACGAAGCCGGTGACCTCGTTCCTGCCGGGCTCCACCGCCATGTCGATGGGCTCGGGCGCGTTGCGGGTCTCGGGCGGGGCGGCCTTCTGGGCCTTGAGGACTTTCGGCGGCGGTGCCCATTCGCCGATGGCGGCGAGCAGCTGATCGATGCCGAAGTGGCGCAGCGCCGAGCCCCACAGCACCGGCGTCATGTGGCCTTCCAGGAAGCTCTGGCAGTTGAAGCTGGGGTAGCCGCCCTCGACCAGCTCCAGCGCCTCGGTGAGGGCCTCCTGCTCTCCGGCCTCGAAGAAGCGGGCGGCGTCGGACAGGGGCAGGGGATCGCCGTGCTCGGGATCCTCGTCCGATCCGGCGGGCTTCTTCACATAGGGCTGGAACCGGCCCGTGCCGATCTCGACCATGCCCCTCAGGCGGTTGCCGCTCTCGGCCGGCCACCAGATCGGCGCGGGGTCCAGCTGCAGGCGGGACGCGATGTCATCCAGCAGCGCCATCGGGTCCTGGGCCTCGCGGTCCAGCTTGTTGATGAAGGTGATGATCGGGATGTCGCGCAGGCGGCACACCTCGAACAGCTTCAGCGTCTGCGGCTCGATGCCCTTGGCGGCGTCCAGCACCATGATGGCGCAGTCGGCGGCCGTCAGGGTGCGATAGGTGTCTTCCGAGAAGTCCTCGTGGCCCGGCGTGTCCAGCAGGTTGAACATCTTGCCGTCGTGCTCGAACGTCATCACCGAGGCCGAGACGGAGATGCCGCGCTCCTTCTCGATCTTCATCCAGTCCGAGCGCGTGCGCCGGTTCTCGCCCCGCGCCCGCACCGCCCCGGCCGCGCGGATGGCACCGCCCGACAGCAGGATGTGCTCGGTCAAGGTGGTCTTGCCCGCGTCGGGGTGGGCGATGATGGCGAAGGTGCGTCGACGCGCAGCTTCCTCGGCGAGGGTCAGTCTGGACATGGTCTTTCCGGTGGGCGGCGCGAGGTAGCCCGCCCGGGCCGGAAAGTCACGCGGACGCGACTGTCAGTTTCCGCCGAGTAGTCGGCCCAATCCTCCAACGACTCCCGAGAGACCTGGCGCTACGGCCTGAGTCCGCCCAGCCTGCGCAGCCAGATCGGCAATCTGTGCTTGGCGTTCGGGAGGTAGCTCGTCGAAGTTGCCCGGCGCGAAGGCGTTGATAATGCACTGCTGCCGCAGGTCAGGCTCTCCAGAGTTCATGCAGCGCTGAAGGTATTGGGTCTGTTTCGCCTCGTCTCGTTCGGCGAAAGCCATATCCACAAGGATGGGCAGGAAGGGTTGTTCCTCTGCGCCGGGCAACGGCGCAGCTTCTGCGGGGAGTTCTCGCAGATAGTGCTGACCGCCCGCGTGGATCACACGCCGCGCGTCATCGTACCGTCTTGCACCGGCCATCAACTCGGCGTGGTCGATATACGCGAACAGGGCTTGATCGAGATCCTGGTGCGCCGTCCAGTACAATCGATCGGCCTCATCAATCATTCCCGCGTCGCCATAGATCCGCGCAGAAGCGTTCGCCACGACCGGCGTGGACTTGAACCGACCCGACAGTGCTGGCTGCAAGGCTTCGATCGCGGCCTGCAGGTCGCCGGCGAGGCGCTGGGCGTTTGCCGCTTGCAGTGCCTCTGTCGTCGCGACGCCTTCGCGCCACTCGGGGGTTGCGCGCACCTGGGTCAGCCAAGTGTTCTCGATCTCCATGCCAACGTAATCCTGATACATTGGCACAGCGTCGAAGTAGCGAGATAAGCCCTCGATACGGGCTTCTGGTGTCCGGTGCTCTTGGCGAAAGAAACCCGATAGAAGCTGGGCACCACGTCGCAGCCCTCCTTGAACGACGTTGGTCAGTATGGCATCGCCGACTTCGCCGAACTGACCTGCCTGTAATTGACGTTGGATCCCGTCGCTGCTGAATAGTGCGGTAGTTTCGGCGATCTGTTCCCGGTAGCTCGAGATCGCATTCTGGCGCAGGTCGAAGTCTGCAGCGTTCTTCCTGATCGCCGTCTGACTTCCTCCTGCGCCGTCTAGGCCCGCCAGTTGGATCAGATCTGCTCCTAGAGCGTCCGCCTGATCTTCCTGGTTACGACTCCAGGCCGGCGCAACGAACAAATCCAGTGCCGTTTCCAGCATGTCGTTAGCGGCGACGGCCTG
>JADCBH010000216.1 GCA_020253595.1 Brevundimonas sp. | reverse complement strand
CCGTAGTGAGTTTCGGATGCGCGACGCCCCGTCGATTATGGCTTGTGGACCAAAGTCTGCGGGCCGTCTCAGCTCCGGTCCAGCGACAAAGGGCGGCTGCCCTGGAAGCCGAGACACGACGCGCCCGGTACCCGCATTGACGGGAACGCTCGCTTGCCACCACCGGACTGGACGGTCAGTGGTCTGAAAGGCCACCAGCGCGTCGTCTCCGAGGTCGGCACCGGAAACGCCGATCCGAAACTGTCGGCCCCTCGCCTCGACCAGATCACGGGCGGCGGCGTCCGCGTCACCCGCGAAGACAATGAAGACCCTCGGCTCGCAACGCGGCCAACCGACCTGAAGTCCTACCGACTCGCCGACCGTCGCGATGCGATCCACGACGAACTCGGCCGCCTCGCGCTGCAGGTTGCCGACACCGACGCAGACCCGTCGATGCCAGGTCGCGGCACCCCGATTGCGAGGCGGCGACACAACGCGCGCGACAAAATCCGTGGTTGCCTCCGCGAGCGGACGGCCCTCGACGACGATTTCATCGAGTTCGGTCGGCGGCACCTGGGTCGTGTCCTGCTCGGCCTGAGCCGATGAAACGGGCGGGGTAAGCGACTTAGCAGTCGCCGTCGCTGCCGGACCTGTAGCTGCAAGAGCAGCGATCAGGAGCAAGCCTGATGGAGACAGGGGCATTGACGAGCTCGCCTAGTCCTGGACACCCGCGTCGTCGCCTGACTGATCCCCCCGCAGTCGCCCATGCTCGCGGTGGATCGCGTCGACGATCTCGCCCCGGCGGGCGATCTGGGCCGCTGCGGTGCGCTTCGCGGCATACAGGCCACCAAGGAACGCCAGGTCCCAGCTTGTCAGGCTGGTGCTGCCGTCCGGGTCATCGAACACGTTGAGGATGGATGCATAGCCGCTGGTGTCCGCATCCGGATTGATCTGCGCAAGGGACACCATGGCGATATAGTCTGCGAGTTGGAGGGCCGAGAGCCCCTGCACCTGATCCACGTCAACTATAACAACCGTCCGAGACAGCCGGTCGATGATCTGGCTGCGTAGCCGCGAAATCCCCGTCACGCGAATGACAGGGGCAAAGTCAGTAACATCGTCGCAGGAGCCGACGCACTCGCCGGGGATGCGCACCGCACGTTGTCCACTGTCGGAGTCAACCGGAAAGCTGACCTGCCACCACCTGACCGGCCGGTCTGTTTCCACAAAGTCCTCGAGCGCATCACCACCCCGGTCCATTCCTGAACCGCCGAGCCTGAAGGCCCTCGGCCGCTCTTCGACCAAGGCCTCTGCAAGCGCACCTCCGTCGGTCGTCGCAACAACGAGGACGTTGGGCGTACAGCCCGGTTGCCCAACATCAATTCCGAGGTCTCCCGCGACCGTCGAAACCCTGTCCGCGATGTACTGGGCCGCATCCGGCCGCAGGTTCACAACTCCGACGCAGACGCGATTATCCCAACGCGCCAGGCCTCGCCTGCGGTTAGGTTCGGCAACCTCGCTGACGAAGTTGCGGATCATGGTGTCGAGTGGCCGTCCGGTGACCACGACATCTTCCAGTTCGACGGCCGGGTCGGGGCTTGCCGGCGCCTGCTGGACCGTCGGGGTCCCAAGCCGTTCGATGTTCGGAGAGGCCCCCGATGAAGCAAGTAGAACGCCCGCGAGCCACACTGCGATCATAACGCTATCCTCCGGTTTGACCTCAACTCACGATGGTGCGTCAGGCGACCGGCGTCAACCGGTGCGGCGACCTCGAGCCGACGCGCGGACAGGTGACACGCTGGACATCCTGCGGACCTCGAATAACATCGGGCCCCGGGGAGCAGAGACCGAGACAGCCGGTAGCTGGCCGCAGGGGTGGCGCTTGGCCTATCTCCCGGGATGCAAGAGAGATGATGATCAAAAACAAGGCGATGGCTTTCTCCGCAGCTGTCCTGCTGTTGACAGGCTGCAACAACGCGCCTGAGGCCAACGCGCCCGAAGACGAGGTCGATTACGACGGGGTCGAGACTCAGGCGGTGATGATGGGCGGTGACGCGACTCTGGACGCCTGCGGCGGCCTGGCTCGGGTCAGGGACGGGGCCACGCTGGCCGTTCGCGCCGTGCCGGTCGATACTGGGGCCGAAGCGGCGACCCTTCCCGCCGGCGCGCAGTTCTGGATGTGCGACGATCAACAGACCGGCTGGATCGGTATCGTCTATGGCGAAGGCGGATCCGAACCCGACTGTCCCGCCGTCGCGAGCCCTTCCGCGTCCCGCGTGAGTGTGCCGGCCGAATGCCCTTCGGGCTGGGTCAAGGACGGGGACGCTTTCGAGGTGGTCGCGGGCTAAACGAGTCCGGGCCGGGGATACGGCACCGGCCTTCGAAGGGCGGCGGCCGGATCAGGTGGGACTTGCTGAAATGGCTCGCAGCCTCCATCTGCGGACCACTGACCGAGCGTCCGCCAGCGGCGATCTCAGACGTTTCAGACGGTTCGCACCCTGTTTCCCACGGCGGCCCCGGTCGCTAGCGCCAAGGCCGGAATGAACGATACGCCGCCCCGTCACAAACGCTCCGGCCTGTTCGCCCCCATCGGCCTGTTCCTGATCGCCCTGATTGCCTGGTCGGTCTGGTGGTTCGTTCTGGCAGGTCAGGTGCGAGATCGGCTGGATGCCCGGATCGAGGGTCTGCGCGCCTCGGGCTGGGACGTGGCCTATTCGGGCCTGAACCCCACGGGCTGGCCGTTCCGTGTGCGGATCGGGGCCGAGAACGTCAGGGTTACCGCCCCGTCCGGCCATGCCCTGGCCGCGCCCGACCTGGCGGCCGAGGCCAATGCCTGGGATCCGAACAAATGGGTGCTCGTGGCCGGCGACGGCCTGGTCCTGACGCGTGCGGGCAAGGGCGAGGTGGCCATCGGCGGACGGGCGATCCGCGCCAGCATCAGCGGCCTGACCCAGCGCTGGCCCAACGTCGCCATTGAACTGATCGAGCCGCGCTTCACGTCCCAGCGCGACGCCGAGGTCTTCCCGATCTCGCGGGCCGAACGCATCGAGGCCTATCTGCGGCCCCATCTCGCCCCGGCTGGCACGCCGGGGGTGGAGAGCAGTGTGGACGTCCTGTTTCGCCTGATCGACGCCGAGGGTCGCCCCGGCGGCCCGGTCGAGGGCATGGCGAGAAACGGCAAGCTGACGCTGCAGATCGAGACGGTCATCGAGGACGCCGACCGCCTGCAGGGTGCCGATGCGGCCGGGGTCTTCTCCGCATGGACCCGCGCGGGCGGTCGCTTCACCAACGTTCGTGGCGAGGTCTCTGCGGGCGAGAGCCGCGCGACATTGTCCAGCGACGTTCTGTCGGCGCGTCCGGATGGACGACTGGAAGGCACTCTGGCCCTCAATGCCCAGCGTCCCATGGCGGCCATCGCGGGTCTGGCCGGATCTCGTGACGGGGCGGTGGATCGGGCCGGGGCAGCCGGCGCGGCGGCCAGCACGGTCGAAGGCGGTGAAGACGTCGCCATCGCCATCGTCTTCCGTGACGGCCGGACCTTCCTCGGGCCTTTCGCCCTCGCGCCCGCGCCCAAGCTTTTCTGATGCTGGAGGAGCCGGAGCTCGACGCTGAACGGCTGGCGCTCGACCGCGCCCTGATCGACGCCCTGGTCGCCCGAATTGCGGCGGGAACGCACGGCCGCGCCGACGCCCGGGCCCTGGCGCTGCGCGAGGCCTTGCGCACCTGCGACCCCGTTCAGGCCCGGATCCTGCGCGCGGTCCACGGGCGGATGGAAGTTGCGAGCGGTCGCCGCTTCGTCGCGTCCGGCCCCCAGTCGGCCGTGCTGGCCGCCGATCGCTGGGGTGCCGCCACGCCCGTCGCCGACGCCGAGGCGG
>JADCBH010000215.1 GCA_020253595.1 Brevundimonas sp. | reverse complement strand
CGAGGTGACCTTCAGCTTGCCGTCCTGGACGATCAGCCAGGCCCAGCCCGAGCCGAACTGCCCGGCCCCGGCGGCGTTGAACGCCTCCTTGAACGCGTCCAGCCCGCCCAGATCACGGTCGATCGCGGCCGCCAGCTCCGCCGAAGGCTGGCCGCCCTGACCGGCCGGGGCCAGAAGCTCCCAGAACAGGGCGTGGTTCCAGTGGCCGCCGCCGTTGTTGCGCACGGCCTTGGGCGCGGTGGAGATGGAGGCGAACAGCTCTTCCAGCGACTTGCCCTGAAGGCTCGCGTCCGCGTCCACCGCCTTGTTCAGATTGTCGACATAGGTCTGGTGGTGCTTGTCGTGGTGGAAGGTCATCGTCTCCTTGTCGATGGCCGGTTCCAGCGCGTCATGGGCATAGGGCAGCGGCGGCAGGGTGAAGGCCATGGGGAGGTTCCTTGTGGTCGTTGGATGGGTAACGCGCAGATAGGCGTCCCGGCTCCGGAAGGAACCCCCCGCTTGTCATCCCCGACGTCGCACAGCGACTATCCGGGACGGTGCATGGCGCAGATCTTGTTGCCCGACGGATCGCGCAGATAGGCGAGGATCAAGGTGCCGAACGGACCGGTGCGCGCGCCGGGCGGATCCTCAATCGCCGTGCCACCCGCCGTGACGCCGGCGTCGTGGAAGGCCTGGACCATCTCGGGCGTCTTGGCGTGAAAGCCGATGGTGCCGCCGTTGGCATGGCAGGCAGGCTCGCCGTCGATGGGTTTGCCGACCGCGAAAGCGCCCATGCGCGTCCGCCACCAGTAGCGTCCCATGCCGTCCGGCCCATTGCCCGGGTCAATGCCCAATGCGCCCAGGGCTGCGTCATAGAACCTGCGCGACGCTTCAACGTCGTCAGCGCCGACGGTGACGTGGGTGAACATGGTGGTCTCTCTCCCCTTTTGATGGTTCGTTTCGTTTAGCAACGAACTAGAGCCTTGTCATCCCGGCCGAAGCGAAGCGGAGAGCCGGGATGACAAGTTCGACGAGCTCAGAACACCACCACGCTGCGGATGCTCTCGCCCGCGTGCATCAGGTCGAAGGCCTCGTTGATGCGTTCCAGCGGCAGGGTGTGGGTGATCATGGGGTCGATCTCGATCTTGCCGTCCATGTACCAGTCAACGATGCGCGGCGTGTCGGTGCGGCCGCGCGCCCCGCCGAAGGCCGAGCCGCGCCAGACCCGGCCGGTGACCAGCTGGAACGGACGGGTGGCGATCTCCTTGCCGGCTTCCGCCACGCCGATGACGATGCTCTCGCCCCAGCCGCGATGACAGGCCTCCAGCGCCTGACGCATGACGGTCGTGTTGCCGGTGCAGTCGAAGGTGTAGTCCGCCCCGCCGCCGGTCAGCTCGACCAGATGGGCGACGATGTCCGGGACGCTCTTGGGGTTCACGAAGTGGGTCATGCCGAAGCGGCGGCCCCACTCCTGCTTGGTGTCGTTGATGTCGACGCCGACGATCATGTCGGCCCCCACCATCTTCAGCCCCTGGATGACGTTCAGCCCGATCCCGCCCAGGCCGAATACGACACAGTTGGCCCCCGGCTCGACCTTGGCCGTATTGACCACCGCGCCGACACCCGTCGTCACGCCGCAGCCGACGTAGCAGGCGCTCTCGAACGGCGCGTCCTTTCGGATCTTCGCCACCGCGATCTCGGGCAGGACGGTGTAATTCGAGAAGGTTGAACAGCCCATGTAGTGGGCGATGGCCTGACCCTTGTAGCTGAAGCGCGACGTGCCGTCGGGCATCAGGCCTTTCCCTTGCGTCGCCCGGATGGCGGTGCACAGATTGGTCTTGCGGCTGAGGCACGACTTACACTGGCGACATTCCGGCGTGTACAGCGGGATCACATGGTCGCCGACGGCCACCGAGGTCACTCCCGGACCGACCTCGACCACCACGCCCGCGCCCTCATGGCCGAGGATCGAGGGGAAGATGCCCTCCGAATCCAGCCCGGCCAGGGTGTAGGCGTCGGTATGGCAGATGCCCGTCGCCTTGATCTCGACCAGAACCTCGCCCGCGCGCGGGCCTTCGAGGTCGACCTCGACGATCTCGAGCGGCTTCTTGGCCTCGAAAGCGACAGCGGCGCGGGTTTTCATGGGCAGCTCCCTAAGCTCGGGCCTGTGTGTCACGAAGGAGGATCGAAACGCCACCCCGGCGGTGAACCAAAAAAGTGCACTCGGAAAAACAGGGTGCACATTGTGCACATCTGGAAGCCCCGTCAGCTCGTGGCTTCGGGTTTCGATGACATGCTACGGTGCCGGCACGTCAAAATCGGTCGGACGGCATCCAATGCTGCACGGAAAAGCACGGGTGCTCGCATGACCAATATCGTCATCCTGACCGGGGCCGGTATCTCGGCGGAGTCTGGCGTGCCGACCTTTCGCTCCGACGACGGCCTGTGGCTGGGACATCGGGTCGAGGACGTGGCGATGCCCGAGGCCTTCGCCCGCGATCCGGCGAAGGTGCAGGACTTCTACAACCAGCGCCGTCGACAGATGGCCGAGGTCCATCCCAACACCGCCCATCAGGCGATCGCCGAGTTCGCCGCCCGGTTCGACGGCCGGCTGACCCTCGTCACCCAGAACGTCGATGACCTGCACGACCGGGCCCACGCCGGGACGCCACCCGCCGCGGGTTTCGAGCTGATCCACATGCATGGCGAGCTGCTGAAGGTCGAATGCACCGCCACCGGTCGCGTCCTCGACTGGACCGAAGACCTCGACGCCTACCACGACAGCCCGTTCAGCCCGGAGGGCTGGCTGCGGCCACACATCGTCTGGTTTGGCGAGTTTCCGCTTCACATGGACCGCATCGAGCAAGCGCTCTCGGCCTGTGACCTGTTCGTCTCCATCGGCACCTCGGGTGAGGTCTATCCGGCAGCGGGTTTTGTGCGCCGGGCCAACATGGCCGGAGCGCGAACTGTCGAGATCAATCTGGAACCCAGCCTCGGTGCCTCGCTGTTCGACGAGGGCGTTTACGGACCGGCGACCGAGACCGTGCCGGCATTCCTGGAAACGCTGGGAACTCAGGCTTGGCCGACCGCCGATTCTCGGGCCTGATGGGGCGTGACAGCAACGCCCCCTGACCCCGTCCAGACCCTCGACCTGCGGGAAATGGCGAGAACACTCGCCCAGCGTCCGGTCGCTGTGGCGGCGGCCATACTGGGCAATCTGATCCCGGTCTACGGCGTCGTCGCGCTGGACTGGAATGCGTCGCAGATCCTGATCCTCTACTGGATCGAGAACGTCATCCTGGGCGTCCTGACCCTCGCGCGCATCAACAAGGTCGCCGAGGGAAAGCAGGGAGGCTGCTTCCTCAGT
>JADCBH010000214.1 GCA_020253595.1 Brevundimonas sp. | reverse complement strand
TGGTGGTTTCCGATAACGGTCCGGGGATCGATCCGGCCATCGCATCCACCCTGTTCACCCCGTTCGTCACCACCAAGGCTCAAGGGCTCGGGCTCGGGCTCGTCATCTGTCGGGACATAGTCGCGGGCTTTGGCGGAGAGCTCAGTCTCAAGCCCTCACCGGAAGGGACCTCATTCGTCATTGTGCTGGAGGCCGCCCGGTGAAGTTCGTCCGGCCACAGTCGATAACCCTAGTGGATGACGACGAGGATTTCCGTTGCGCGCTGGCCGAACGGCTGCGGCTCGAGGATCTCGAAGTGCGCGACTTCGCCTCTGCCGACCTGGCGCTCAAGGCGCTGTCCGCAGACTACGCCGGCGTGGTTGTGACGGACCTTCGCATGCCCGGCCTGGACGGTCGGGGTCTCCTGGCCCGCATCCAGACCCTCGATCCCGATCTTCCGGTGGTCATGATGACCGGTCACGGCGACATCGACGATGCTGTCGAGGCGCTGAAGAACGGGGCCTACGACTTCGTCGCCAAGCCGTTCGATTTCGGCAGGCTAAGGGAGACGATCAGGCGTGCGCTCGAAAAGCGGGGACTGATCCTCGACAACCGCACTCTGGCCCAGGCCTTTCAGACCGCACGCCCGCAGATGCTCCTTCTGGGTGAAAGCCCGGCCATCCAGAGGCTCAGGTCGATCATCGATCAGGTGGCCGACGCCGACATGGATGTCCTGATCGAGGGGCCGACCGGCTCCGGAAAGGAGGTGGTCGCCCGCGCGCTGCATGACGGCGGCCGTCGCCGGGTCCACCCCTTTGTCGCCGTCAACTGCGGGGCCCTGCCTGAAGGCCTGATCGAGATGGAACTGTTCGGCAGCGAGTCCGGTGCCTTTCCGGGCGCGCTGCGTCGCCGGGTCGGCCTGGTCGAACAAAGCCACAGGGGCACTTTGTTTCTCGACGAGTTGGAGTGCCTCTCGCCCGCGGCCCAGGTCGCCCTTCTGCGGGTCATCGAGGAGCGGTCGGTCCATCCGATTGGTGCGGTTTCGCCGCGCGTGCTCGATCTGCGGATCCTTGCGGCATCCAAGGTCGATCTTGCCGCCGCAGTCGCGGCCGGCACCTTTCGCGAAGACCTGTTCTATCGCCTGAACGTACTGAAACTGGTCGTTCCCAGGCTCGCTGACAGGCGAGAGGACATTCCGCTCCTCTTCGCCCACTTCCTGGCGCTTGCATCTGCCCGAAGAGGGGTTGCGCCGCGCCCCATCACGGATCGGGTCCGCAAGAAGTTGATCCAGGACCCCTGGCCGGGAAACGTCCGCGAGCTGGCCAACTTCGCCGAGCAGGTCGCCCTGGGCCTCAAGGAAGAGGAGCCGACCGCCGAGGCCGGCCCGATCAGCCTGGTGGAGCGCGTCGAGACGTTCGAGCGCTCCATCCTTGAGGATGCACTGGTCCGCCACAAAGGCGCCGTCTCCAGCATCTGCCTGGATCTCAAGGTCCCGCGAAAGACGCTCTACGACAAGCTCGCGCGCCATAGTCTCAGGACGGCCAACTACCGAAAGGGCGTGTCAGTTCCGTAGGCTGGGCGATACGAGACGGCGGAGAGACACACGCCGACGACTGGTCTATGGCGTCTGCCAACCTCAGTTCCGACGGACCAAGACCATGTCGTCCAGCATTCCGGTGCCGACCCCCATCCTTGTAGCGACGTCTGCGGGCAATGCGTTCCCCGTACGTCGAGTGTTCTGCATCGGACGGAACTACGCCGCTCATGCGCGTGAGATGGGGGCCAACCCCGACCGCGAGCCGCCGTTCTTCTTCACCGCCTGGGCCGAGACCGTCGTTCCCGGTGGAGGCAGGATCGCCTACCCCCAAGGGACGGCCGACTATCACCATGAAATCGAACTGGTCGTCGCCATCGGGGAGTCCGGCCGCAATGTCCCGATCGAGAAAGCCCTTTCCATCGTGCACGGCTATGCCGTGGGACTGGACATGACCCGACGGGACCTTCAGGCCGAGGCCAAGTCAGCCGGCCGACCATGGGACGTGGCCAAGAACGTCGAACAGTCCAAGCCCGTCGGAAAAATCCGATCTGGTCCGGGCTTCGATCCGTCCGCGGGGAGCATCGTCCTTTCCGTGAATGGTGAAGAGAAGCAGCGTGGTGATCTTGGCGACATGATTTGGTCGGTTACCGAAGTCATTGCCCACATCTCGAACTTCTACCGGCTGGAGCCTGGCGACCTCATCTTTACGGGCACCCCTTCGGGCGTTGGACCTGTCGGTGTGGGGGACCGCCTGGTCTGTGAGATCGAGGGCCTGGAGGCGCTCACGGTCAGCATCGCCCCGATGGAGCCTTGAGCCTTGATCCTGCACACCTATTTCCGGTCATCGGCGGCGTGGCGCGTCCGCATCGTGCTGGCGCTCAAGGGCGTCGAGACCGAACTGGCGTTCCAGCATCTCCGTCGCGCCGAGCAGTTGTCGGCGACCTATCGCGCGGTCAATCCCCAGGGCCTGGTGCCTAGCCTGATCCTCGATGACGGAACCGTCCTGACCCAGTCCCTGGCGATCTGCGAATACCTCGACGAGACGTTCCCCAACCCGCCGCTTCTGCCCCGCGACCTGGTGGAACGCGCCCATGTCCGGGCTTTCGCTCAGGCCATCGCCTGCGACATCCATCCGGTTCAGAATCTGCGCGTGCTGAAGGCCCTGGAGGCTCTCGGTCATGGCGAGGAAACGCGTCAGGCCTGGGCCGCTGGCGTCATCGCTGATGGCTTTGATGCTCTTGAAGCGCTTGTCAGGGATCGCACGACGGCCTTCGCCTTTGGCGACAGCCCGAGCCTGGCGGATGTGCTGCTGGTTCCTCAGATGGCCAATGCGCGACGCTTCGGGGTCGAGCTGCGCTGGCCGCGCCTCCAGGAGATCGAGCAGGCCTGCATGGCTCTGCCGGCCTTCGCCGACACGCGCCCTGATCGGCAGCCCGACGCGGAGTAGGACCAGGAATGAAGGTTGTCATCGTCGGGGCGGGGCATGCGGGCGGATCAGCCGCCGCCCTGCTGCGGACCTCGGGCTTCGAGGGCCGGATCCTTCTGCTCGGGGAGGAGCCTGTTGCTCCCTATCAACGCCCTCCCCTGTCCAAGGCCTGGCTGAAGGGCGAAGCCGATCTGGACAATCTTCTGCTGCGCCCCGTCGACTACTACGCCGAACAGCAGATCGAACTGCGGACCGGCGTCCGGGTGACGGCCATTGATCGCGCGGCGCAGACGGTCACGCTCTCGAACGGGACGCATGAGAGTTACGACCATCTGATCCTGGCGACGGGCTCCAAGGCCAGACGGCTGCCGATCCCTGGCGCGGATCGACCGGAGCTGATCGAGCTGCGCACCCTGGCGGATGCGGAACGGCTCAAGGGCGCCCTCGGTACGGGTCGGCGTCTGGTCATTGTCGGCGGTGGCTATGTCGGCCTGGAGGCCGCTGCCTCTGCCCGGGCCCTCGGTGCAGACGTCGTCCTTCTGGAGCGCCTGGACCGGGTGCTGAAACGCGTGGCGTCAGAGCCCCTGTCCGCCTTTTTCACCGAACGTCATCGTGCCGAAGGCGTCGATCTGCGGGTCGACGTGGAGGTCACAGCCTTTGAGGATGGTGCGGTCCAGCTGGCAGATGGAGACCGCCTGTTGGCCGACGCCATACTGGTCGGCGTGGGCGCGCTGGCCGCAGACGATCTCGCGCGGGAGGCCGGTCTGGACTGCGACACGGGCGGATCAGGCGGCATTATTGTCGACGAGATGGCCCGTACGTCCGATCCGGCCATCTTCGCCATCGGCGACGTGACCTTCAGGCCGGTGGCGGTCCACGATCGCAGCCTGCGGCTGGAAAGCGTCCCGAACGCCCTGGAGCAGGCGCGTCAGGCCGCCCATGCCATCGTCGGTCGGCCGCAACCTGTGCCGGAGGTCCCCTGGTTCTGGTCGGATCAATACGATCTGAAACTGCAGATCACAGGGCTGCCGGCGGGTGCCGACCGCATCCTGCTGAGGGGCGAACCCTCGACCGGACGGTTCGCCGTCTTCCACCTGAAGGGCACCCGCATCGTTTGTGTCGAGGCCGTCAACGCGCCGCCGGAGTTCATGGCCGGCAAGCAGCTGATCCAGAAGCGGACGCCGGTCGACATGGGCAGGCTCGCGGACCCGGCGGTGTCGATGAAGGCTGTGGCGGTGGACCTCTGAAGGTCTTGAGGGATCTCTCGCGTTAACCGCACCTCTGCGGCGAAGCTTAAGGGTTCCATGGCAGGGTTCACGCATGTCCATGCGCGCCCGCTTGCTTGGCCTTGCCTTCGCGTCCGCCGACCTCCTGATCGAACTCGACGATCAGGGGACGGTTGTGTTCGCCCTCGGCTCAGGCCCCTGCCCCGAACTGCCGTGCGACAGCATGGTCGGGCGCCCCTTTGCCGAAAAGCTGACGGGTGCCGATGTGGCAGTGTTCCGGGCGCGCCTGGCGGAACTGGCCCCGGGCCGACGCTCACCTTGCATGGAGTTGCTGGTTACCTGCGGAGACAAGCGCGTTCGGCGCGCCTCGCTTCGGCTATTCCAGCTGCCGGACGTCGCCCCAAACGTCTCGTGCGCCATCCAGTACGAGGGCGCGCCCTACAGTCTGGGTGACACCAACGTCTCTCCCGTCCTCAGCCCGGTCGCCCTGCTCGAGCGAGCCCATCAGGTCCTGATGGATCCGGTCGACAATCGCTCGCTCGCGGTGGCCTTCGTCGATGTCGAGGGCCTGGAGGCAGCCGCTGCTTCAGGTGAGGTTGGCGAACGCCTGGCCGCCCGCGTCGAGGCGGCCATCCAGTCCGCATCGCTCGACGGTGTGAGCACAGGCCGTCTCGGACCCGAACGTTTTGCCATGCTGCGCGATCGGATCGACCAAACCGACTTCCTTGGCGAAGTCCGGGAGCTGGGTCTGAGCGAGGGATTGGACCTCTTTCCCCGCGCATCCGAAGCCGCCATCGAACATGGCGGCGAACCTCTGAACGCCCTGCGGGCCTTGCGCTTCGCCGTTGAGGGATGCCTCGCCGACGGCGGGCTGGAAAGGCCCGAGGTGACGTTCCAGGCCTCTCTGACCCGCACCCTGCGCGAAGCGGACGCCTTCCGCTCGGTGGTTCGGACCCGCGACTTCGACCTGCACTACCAGCCGATCGTGTCGCTGAGCACCGGGGTCGGGCACCATTTCGAGGCCCTCGCGCGGTTCAAGACATCGGGCGGTCCTGCTGCCGTGATCCACATGGCCGAAGAACTGGCCCTGATCGAAAGCTTCGACCTGGCCGTCGCCGAGAAGGCCCTGGCCCGTCTGCGCCGTCCCGGGGCCGGACTGATGAAGTTCGCCGTCAACGTCTCGGGTGCCTCGCTATCCGATGACCGCTATGTGGAGGCGCTGCTCCGGATGACCGCCGCTCGCCCGGAAGAGCGGCGACGCCTGGTCGTTGAGGTGACGGAGTCCACGGCTCTGGCCGAACTCGAGGCAGCCAATCGGCGCCTCGGAGCGTTGCGGTCCGCCGGCATCAAGGTCTGCATCGACGACTTCGGCGCGGGCGCGGCCTCCTATGACTATCTGCGGGGCCTGTCGGTCGATGCGGTCAAGATCGACGGTCGCTTCATCCAGAACCTGGAAAGTGATCCGCGCAGCCAGACCATGATCGCCCATCTGGTCGGCATGTGCGCCGACCTGAAGGTCGAGACCATCGCCGAGATGATCGAGACGCAATCCGTCGCCGACATCCTGCTCAATCTGGGTGTCGATCACGGTCAGGGCTGGCTGTTCGGAAAGGCGGAGCCGGAGCCCCGCACCACGGTCCGAGTTCAGGAACCTGTACGCAGGGTCGGCGAGGTCGCCGGCTGGGGCTGAGTACACCAGTCTGCTGACAAGGCGTGGCAACATGGCCTTTATGTTCCCACATTGTTCTTGCTGAATCGCGGGTCTTGATCCCCATATAGCGATGTTGCTCCGGACACCTTGTCCGGCCTCTCCGCGTTCCCGGACAGCATGACTGAAAAGCACAACTTCATCCGCGTGCGCGGCGCGCGCGAGCACAACCTCAAGGGCGTGGACGTCGACATCCCGCGCGACAGGCTCGTGGTCATGACCGGGCTGTCCGGTTCGGGCAAATCCTCGCTCGCCTTCGACACTATCTACGCCGAGGGCCAACGGCGCTACGTCGAGAGCCTGTCCGCCTACGCCCGCCAGTTCCTGGAGCTGATGGGCAAGCCCGACGTCGATCTGATCGAGGGCCTGTCTCCGGCCATCTCCATCGAGCAGAAGACGACGTCCAAGAACCCGCGCTCCACGGTCGGCACGGTCACCGAGATCCACGACTATATGCGCCTGCTCTGGGCGCGCGTCGGCGTGCCCTATTCCCCCGCGACCGGCTTGCCGATCGAGAGCCAGACCATCAGTCAGATGGTCGACAAGCTCTCGGCCCTGCCCGACGGCGAACGCCTCCTGCTGCTCGCCCCCGTCGTCAGGGGCCGCAAGGGCGAGTACCGCAAGGAGATCGCCGAGTGGCAGCGGCTGGGCTTCCAGCGGCTCAAGATCGACGGCCAGTTCTACGCCATCGAGGACGCGCCGACGCTCGACAAGAAGTTCAAGCACGACATCGACATCGTCGTGGACCGCATCGTCACCAAGACGGGGCTGGAAAGCCGCTACGCCGACAGCCTGCAGACCGCGCTGAACCTTGCTGACGGCATCGCCACCGCCGAGTGGGCCTCTGCCCCCGAGGGCGAGGAACCGCGCCGCATCGTTTTCTCCGAGAAGTTCGCCTGCCCGGTCTCCGGCTTCACCATCAGCGAGATCGAGCCGCGGCTGTTCTCTTTCAACAACCCCTTCGGTGCCTGCCCGACCTGCGACGGTCTGGGCCTGAAGCTGACGTTCGACGCCGACCTGGTCATTCCCGACCGCGACAAGAGCCTGCACAAGGGCGCGGTCGCCCCCTGGTCGCGGGGTCCCTCGCCCCTCTACACCCAGACGCTGCAGGCGCTCGCGCTCCACTACGGCTTCTCGATGGACAAGCCCTGGCGCGACCTGCCGGAGAAGGCCCACCAGGTCATCCTGCAGGGCACGGGCTCCGAGAAGATCAAGTTCGTCTACGACGACAACGCCCGGAAATACGAGGTCTCCAAGCCGTTTGAGGGCGTCATCCCCAACCTCGATCGACGTTGGCGCGAGACCGACAGCGCCTGGGTCCGCGAGGAGTTGGGCCGCTTCCAGTCCGAAACACCGTGCGAGGCCTGCGGCGGCAAGCGCCTGAAGCCCGAGGCCCTGGCCGTCAAGGTCGGCAGCGAGGACATCGCCGACATCTCCAACCTGTCGATTTCAAAGGCCTTCCTCTGGTTCTCCACGCTGGAGGACAGCCTGACCGAGAAGCAGATGGAGATCGCCCGGCGCATCCTGAAGGAGATCACCGACCGTCTGCGGTTCCTCAACAACGTCGGCCTCGACTACCTCAACCTGTCGCGCAGCTCGGGCACCCTGTCCGGCGGCGAAAGCCAGCGCATCCGCCTGGCCAGCCAGATCGGCTCGGGCCTGACCGGCGTCCTCTATGTGCTGGACGAGCCCTCCATCGGCCTGCACCAGCGTGACAACACCCGCCTGCTGGAAAGCCTGTCGGGCCTGCGCGACCTCGGCAACACCGTGCTGGTGGTCGAGCACGACGAGGAGGCCATCCTGACGGCCGACTACGTCATCGACATGGGCCCGGCCGCAGGGGTCCACGGCGGCGAGATCTGTGCCCAGGGCACGCCTGCCGAGGTCATGGCCAATCCTCGATCGCTAACCGGCAAATACCTGACCGGCGAACGCGAGATCGAACTGCCGCCCGAGGGCCGCCGCCCGGTCAATCGCAAGAAGATGCTCAAGGTCTCGGGCGCCACCGGCAACAATCTGAAGACCGTCACCGGCGAAATCCCCGTCGGCCTGTTCACCTGCGTCACCGGGGTCTCTGGTGGCGGCAAGTCGACCTTCACCATCGAGACCCTCTACAAGGCCGCTGCGCGGCGCCTGAACAATGCGTCCGACGCCCCCGCCCCCTTCGACCGCATCGAGGGGCTGGAGCATTTCGACAAGGTCATCGACATCGACCAGTCGCC
>JADCBH010000213.1 GCA_020253595.1 Brevundimonas sp. | reverse complement strand
TTGGTCATTCCCTATCCCTGCTAGGCGACGGCCGATGGAAGCGACCTTCGCCTGAAAGACCAATGTCGGTCCAGTTACATGAACCGTCAATGACCGGACGCATCACAGGCGAGTGTGTCGCAGGCCGGCTCAGAGAGGCTGATCGGCGAGGACGGTGGCCCCCTCACCGCGCATCCGCTGGGTCCGGACTTCACCGAGCACAGCCTGGGCCTGCGGGTCGGCCATGACGCTGCCCAGCAGGACCAGGGCGCGCGCGGCTTCCGACTGGACGCCGAACGCTTCGGACAGAGCATCCCAGGGCGACAGCGGCGTCGGGAATCGCTTGTAGCGCACGGACTGATCGGCCGGGATTTCGGCCAGCTCCCTGGCCTTGGCGATGGCCTCGGTCAGGCCGCCCAGCTGGTCGACGAGGCCCAGGCTACGCGCCTGGGCGCCGGTCCAGACCCGGCCACGGGCGATTTCACGCACCCGGGCGACAGGCAGGCGTCGCCCGGTCGAGACGCGCTGGACGAACTCCTCATAGGTCCGGTCCATGGACGCCGCGAAAGCCGCGCGCTGGCTCTCGGTCCAGGCTTCGGACGGAGAGAAGGCGTCCGCATAGTCGCCACCGACCGACAGGCCGCGCAGGTCCACGCCAAAGCGACCCAGCGCCTCGGAGATCACGAACTTGCCGCCGAACACGCCGATCGAGCCGGTCAGGGTCGAGGGCTGTGCCACGATCCAGTTGGCTTCAGAGCTGATCCAGTAGCCGCCCGACGCGGCATACTCGCCCATGGAGACGACCACGGGCTTGCCGGCTGCCCTGGCCGCGCGCACGGCGGCCAGAATCTGCTCGGACGCTTCCGGCGAACCGCCCGGTGAGGAGACACGGAAGACGATCGCCTTGACCGAGTTATCCTCGATGGCGTCGTAGATCGCTTCGGCCGTGCGGTCGGAGTAGATCGACGCGCCGCCGCCAAAGCCGCCGCCGCCGCCCGCACCCGTCATGATCGCGCCCTCTCCGCCCACGATAGCGATGGCGTCCCTTCCGGAGCCCGTGCGCAGCCCCTTGGTCGAGGCGTAGTCTTCAAACGCGATGATGTCGGCACCGTTTCCGGCCCGCCGCCTGGCCTCGGCCTCGGCCTCCTCGACCTGGCCGATCTTGTCGATCAGCTTCAGCGTCAGGGCCTGTTCAGCCGTGTAGGGTCCCGCTTCGATCGTCGTCTTGAGGGCCGCCGGCTGGACGCGCCGATCAGACGCCGCGTTGGCGATGGCCGAGTCGTAGATCGAGGTCATCCAGGCCGTCATGGCCTCGCGATGAGGCCCGGTGTAGTCGCTCTCGGTGAACTCGTTGACGGCGTTCTTGTATTCGTAGCGCTGCTCGAACTGGGCGTTGACGCCGTAGCGCTCGAAGGCCCGGCCCAGGAAGACGCTGTCCGCCGAGAAGCCCGTCGCCTGGAAGTTGGCGGTGTTCTGCATCCACAGCTCGGACGCCGAGGCACCGACCATGTAGCTGGAAATGACGGTCCCGACCGGCAGGAAGCCCTGGGAGTGGGCGATCACCGGCTTTCCCGCCGCGCGGAAACGCCGCACCGCCTGACGCAGCTCATCGGCCGTCGCAGGGTTCAGCCCGGCCTCAGGCAGGCGGATCAGAAGCACCTTCACGGCCCGGTCGGTCTCGGCCTGGGCCAGGACGTCGACGACCTCCATCACCGACAGACCGGACCCGCCGAAGGCCGCGAAGGGATTGTCGACATCCTGATCGGTCAGCCCCTGACGCAGATCCAGCTCCAGCACCGAATTCGCCGGTGTGGCCGCGGGACTGGCGGTGGCGGCCGCCCCGATGATCAGCACGATCGGCAGGACCACCAGGAACAGGATCAGGCCGGTGAAGACACCGAGCACCGTCAGGAAGAACTGTTTCATGGGCGAGAGAACGTCCGGTCAGGCGGCCGAAGGAGGCCTTCTTCTGACCATAGGCACGAGACCGTCACCGTCAAATGAAGGTCCCGTAATCGGCGAAAGGGTCACACCGACCCAAGCGTGCGCAGGCGGGCGCGCGGATGGACCTCGTTCTGGCTCATCACCACGGTCTGCCCCCGGAAGCGTTCGATGATGGAGCGGACATAGGGCCGGATCTGCGGGCCGGTCAGCAGCACCGCCTGCTCGCCCGACATGGCGATGCGCTCGAACACGTCGCGGACGTTGCGGATAAAGTCCTGAAGCCGGCTCGGCGCCATCGCCAGCTGCTTGTCCTCGCCCTGGCCGACCAGGGCCTCGGCGAAGGCGGCCTCCCATTCCGGCGACAGGGTGACGATGGGCAGGGCCCCGTCCTCGCCCTTGTGCTGCCAGCACAGCTGACGCGCCAGACGCGTCCGGACGTGTTCGACCAGGGTTGTGACCGAGCTGGAGTGCGGCGCGGCCTCGGCCAGACCCTCCAGCACGGCGCCAAGATCGCGGATCGAGACCTTCTCGCGCAGCAGGGCCTGGAGAACGCGCTGGAGCGTCGTCACGCTGACCACCGACGGGATCAGTTCGTCGACCAGCTTCTTCTCTTCCTCGCCCAGCTCCTTCAGCAGCTTCTGCACCTCGGCGTAGGAGAGCAGGTCGGCCATGTTCTCCTTCAGGATCTCGGTCAGGTGTGTGGTCAGCACCGTCGAGGGATCCACGATGGTATAGCCGCGGAAGGTCGCCTCCTCGCGCAGGTTTTCGTCGATCCAGGTGGCGGGCAGGCCGAACGCGGGCTCCTTGGTGTGCTCGCCGGGAAGCTCCACCTGGCGGCCCGCCGGATCCATGGCCATCAGGCTGCCGAGACGCACTTCGCCGGTTCCGGCCTCCATCTCCTTGATGCGGATGGCGTAGCCCTGAGTGGGCAGGCGCATGTTGTCGAGAATGCGGACCGACGGCATGACGAAGCCGAATTCCTGGGCAAGCGCGCGGCGCAGGGCCCGGACCTGATCGGTCAGGCGACGGCCCTCCAGATCGTTGATCAGCGCCAGCAGCGAATAGCCCAGCTCGATCTTGACCTCGTCGATGGTCAGGGCCGTGGCGATCGGCTCCTCGACGTCTTCCTTGGGCTTGAGGTTGGCCGCATCGGTCTCGACGGGAGGAGGCTTCAGCTTGGCCCGGCCCAGCCGCCAGGCCATGAAACCGGCCCCGGCCGCCAGAGCGAGGAACGGAATAACCGGCATGCCCGGAATGACCGCCAGCAGGGCGGAAGCGGCCGCGACCATGCCCAGGCTGATCGGATTGGTCGCCAGCTGGCTGAGCAGAGCCTTGTCGGCCGATCCCTCGACGCCGGCCTTGGAGACCAGGAAACCCGCGGCGATCGAGATGATGATGGCCGGCACCTGCGTGACCAGACCGTCACCCACGGACAGCTGGACGTAGGTGTTGGCCGCCTCGCCCAGCGGCAGGTCGTGCTGAAGCGTCCCGATCAGGATGCCGCCGATCACGTTGATGAAGACGATCACCAGGCCCGCGACGGCGTCGCCGCGCACGAACTTGGAGGCACCGTCCATGGCGCCGAAGAAGGTCGATTCCTGCTCCAGCTCCTTGCGCCGAAGCTTGGCCTGTTCCTCGGTGATGAGGCCCGACGACAGATCGGCGTCGATCGCCATCTGCTTGCCCGGCATCGAGTCCAGGGTGAAGCGGGCGCTGACCTCGGCGATCCGGGTCGAGCCCTTGGTGATGACGACGAAGTTCACCACCAGGATGATGGCGAAGATGATCACCCCGATGATGAAGTTGCCGCCCATCATCAGCGCGCCGAAGGCGGCGATCACCTGACCGGCTGCATCGTGCCCTTCGTGGCCGTGGCTGAGCACCAGGCGGGTCGAGGCCAGGTTCAGGCCCAGCCGGAACAGGGTGGAGACCAGCAGGACGGTCGGGAAGATGGCGAAGTCCAGCGGCCGCTTCATCATCAGCGCCGTCATCAGGATCAGCACCGACGACACCAGCGAGATCGCCAGAAGCAGATCCAGCAGGAACTTCGGGACCGGCAGGATCAACAGCAGGATGACGCCGATCACGCCGACAGCCATGCCGACTTCGCTGCGCAGCAGCCAGCCGCGCACATCGGAGCCGGAGGGACGCGCCATGCCGTCCTTCATCATGATGGGTGCGTCGGTCATGCGCGCCCGAGTTCAGCCAGAGCCATGCGCGTCGCCTCGGCGATGACCGCCTCGTTCTTGGGGTCGTCGGAGGCGGCATGGTAGTAGGCCGCCAAGATCACAGGCGCGCCGGAAGGCGGATAGAGCACGCCGATGTCGTTGGTGGGGCCATAGCCGCCCGTTCCCGTCTTGTGCGCCACGCGCCAGCCGTCTGGGACACCCGCCTTGATGCGTCCCACACCGGTCGGAGAGTCGAACATCCATTGCAGCAGGAGGGCCTTTGATGTCTCCGACAGCGGCGTGTCGGCATCGATCAGCAGGGTCTGGAGGTTGGCCAGCGACTGCAGCGGCTGGATGGTGTCCTTGTCGCCATCCAGGCGGTTCATCTCGGGTTCGAAACGATCAACGCGCGTCGTTGCATCACCGATGCCGCGATAGAAGGCCTGCATCGGCTCCAGCCCGCCCATGGCCTTCAGCAGGATGTTGGCGGCCGGATTGTCGGACACCTCGACCGTGCCCTTCATCAGGGCCTCGACGCTGAGCGACGATCCGATCGCCGGCTCGGTGATCGGCGCGTGATTGATCATGTCGGCCCGGGTGATCGGGATCGTCCGATCCAGACGCTCCTCGCCGGCCTGCACGCGCAGCAGGGTCGCGGCCGCGAGATACATCTTGAACGTCGAGCAATAGACGAAGCGTTCCTCGCCGCGCGAGGCCAGCACCCGGCCCGTGCCCATATCCTTGGCCACAAAGCCGAGACGGCCGCCTTCGCGGGTTTCGAGCCCCGACAGGTCGAAGCGCTCGGGTCCAGCATCTGCAGCCGCCACAGACGCCGTGCGCCCGCAGGCCGTGGCCGCAAGTGCCGCCGTCGCCGAGAGGAAACCGCGACGGTTCATGGCTGCCCGCCGGGACCAGGGACGTCGACAGTCACGGATGTCGCGCATGTCCCCCATGTCGCAACGGCGGTGTCACGCATGTCACCGCCAAAATGTCTCGCCCGTCCGGTGCAGCCTTCAGAGGGCCGCAGGGCGGTCAGCACCGCGATCATCAGGCCGCGCTCGCGCTGTAACCCGTTCCGGCGATACCCGTCTGGGGCGCGATGATCTGCGTGCCCTCGTCGGCGTATTCGTTCAGCTTGTTGCGGAGCGTACGGATCGAGATGCCCAGGATGTTGGCCGCATGCGTCCGGTTGCCCAGGCAGTGCGCCAGGGTGTCCAGGATCAGGGTCTTCTCCATCTGGGCAACGGTCTGGCCGACATAGGCGCGCGACACCGCATCCGCCGTCTGGGCCGCGCGGGCGGCAGGGCCTGTGTCCACAGACCCGCCCACAGCACCCGACAACGGTTGACCATCCGGCAGGCGGATGGCGTCGACATCGATCTCGGGTCCAACCGCCAGAAGAACGGCCCGGTGCATGGCGTTTTCAAGCTCGCGGACGTTGCCCGGCCAGCGGTGTGCGGCCAGCGCCCGGCGGGCGTCGACCGACAGGGGCCGGACCGGAACGCCGTTGGCGGCAGCGTACTTCTTGACGAAGTGATCGGCCAGCACGGCGATGTCGCCCGGGCGTTCGCGCAGCGACGGCAGCCGCAGGTTCACGACGTTCAGGCGATAGAGCAGATCCTCGCGGAAGGTCCCCTCGCTGACGGCCCGGGCGAGGTCGCGATTGGAGGTGGCGATGATGCGGAAGTTCACCGGCACCGGCTTGGTTCCACCCACGCGGTCGATGATCCGCTCCTGGATGGCGCGCAGCAGCTTGGCCTGGAGCCGGGCGGCCATCTCGCTGATTTCGTCCAGCAGCAGGGTGCCGCCGTCGGCCTCCTCGAACTTGCCGATGCGGCGGGCGACGGCGCCGGTGAAGGCCCCCTTCTCGTGGCCGAACAATTCTGATTCCAGCAGGTTGTCGGGGATGGCGGCGCAGTTGACGCTGATGAAGGGTCGCTCGGCGCGCTTGGAGTGGGTGTGCAGATAGCGCGCCATCACCTCCTTGCCGACGCCGCTTTCGCCGGTGATCAGGAT
>JADCBH010000212.1 GCA_020253595.1 Brevundimonas sp. | reverse complement strand
GCTCTTCCGATCTGTCGGGGCGCTGGACGAACGGGCGCGCACCCGTCTGCGTCTCAGCCGTGTGGGGTTCGTCTATCAGTTCCACCATTTGCTTCCCGAGTTCGACGCGCGGGACAATGTGGCTTTGCCGATGCGGATCGCCGGTTGGTCGGAGAAGGAGGCCCAGGGGCGCGCCGAGCAGGCTCTGGCTTCTCTGGGCCTGGCCGAACGGACCCGCCACCAGCCGGCCCAGATGTCGGGCGGCGAACAGCAGCGCGTCGCTCTGGCTCGCGCCCTGGCCAACGGCCCGCGCCTGCTGCTGGCCGACGAGCCGACGGGTAACCTCGATCCGGCCACCAGTCAGTCGGTGTTCGAGACCCTGCAGAGCCTTGTCAAATCGACCGGCGTCGCCGCCCTGATCGCCACCCACAACATGGAGCTGGCCGGTCACATGGACCGCGTCTTCGCCCTGAAGGACGGCCATCTGGAAGAGCGTCAGGCCGAGAGCCGGGAATACTGACACAACGAGACTGGCCATGAGCGATCTCCAACGCGCCTACGATCTGCGTCACGCGTCGGACCGCGCTCGCCTTGAGGGGCGCAGCGTGGAGGCCCTGGGCAATGCGACAGAGGCGGTGGCAATCTATGCGAACCTGCCGGAGCGACGTCTGGATGTCGCCAATGCCCTGACGCTCAAGGCCTTGGCGCTGGACGCTCTCGATCGTCCGGCAGAAGCGGCGTTGGACTGGACGGAGGCGCGCAGGCTCTATGCCGATCTCGGTGTGTCCGAGGGTGTGACGGAATGCGACGGCCGACTGGCACGCTGACGCTTCACCCGTCGCCCGGTTGGTCCTAAGACGACGGCCATGACCTCCGACGATGTTCTTGACGAATTCCGCTCCGCCGGAGCCCTGCGCGAGGGACATTTCGTGCTGTCCTCGGGGCTGCACAGCCCGGTTTTCCTGCAGAAGAACTTGGTCTTCATGGACGCGGCCCGCTGTGAGCGGCTGTGCAAGGCGCTGGCCGACAAGATCATTGCGGCGGTCGGGCCGGTCGACGTCGCTATCTCGCCCGCGGTCGGCGGCATCATCCCCGGCTATGAAACTGCACGACATCTGGGCGTGCCGTCGATGTACGTCGAGCGCGAAGGCGGGGCCTTCAAGCTGCGGCGCGGTTTCCATGTCGAGCCCGGCCAGAAGGTCGTGATGGTCGAAGACATCGTGACCACCGGCCTGTCTAGCCGCGAATGCATCGCCGCGATTCGCGAGGCCGGCGGTGATGTCGTGGCGGCCGCCTGTATCGTCGACCGGTCAGGCGGACGCGCGGACGTCGGCGTTCCCCTGGTGGCACTGGCGACGCTGGACGTGCCCGCCTATCCCGCCGACGCCTTGCCGCCCGAGCTGGCGGCTCTGCCCGTTGAGGACCCGGGAAGCCGGAGGTTGGCGAAGTGAGCCAGCGCGTTCGCCTCGGCGTCAACATCGACCATGTCGCAACGGTCCGGAACGCGCGCGGTGGGGTCCATCCCGATCCCGTCCGCGCGGCTCGCGAGGCACTGCAGGCCGGAGCCGACGGCATCACGGCGCACCTGCGCGAAGACCGCCGCCACATCACCGATGCGGACATCGCCGCGCTTTCGGCGTTGTGCGCCGAAGCGGGTCAGCCGCTGAACCTCGAAATGGCCGTGACCGACGAGATGCTGGCCATCGCGCTCCGGCACAGGCCGCATGCCGCCTGTCTGGTGCCCGAGCGCCGCGAGGAGGTGACGACCGAGGGCGGCCTTGCCGTGGCGGGGCATGAGGCGCGGATCGGGCCGGTCGTTCGGGCCCTGTCAGACGCCGGGATCCGGGTCAGCCTGTTCATCGAGCCGTCTGCGGAGCAGGTCGCGGCCTCGGCCGCAATCGGGGCCTCGGTCATCGAATTGCACACGGGTCGCTATTGCCACCTCTCGCCCGGTGAGCGTGGCGCGGAGCTTGACCGGCTCGCTGCTGCCGCCGCCCAGGCGGACGAGCTGGGTTTGGAAGTCCATGCCGGCCACGGCCTGGACTACGTCACCGCGGCCGAGATGATGGCCATCGCCGAGATTCGCGAACTCAACATCGGCCATTTTCTGATCGGCGAAGCGGTCTTCATCGGTCTGGCGGAAGCGGTGCGACGCATGCGAGCGGCGATGGACTCGGCGGCGTGATCATCGGCACCGGGGCAGATCTGACGGACATCCGACGCATCCAGGCGTCGCTGGATCGCTTCGGCGACCGCTTCAAGACACGTTGTTTCACGGACCACGAGCGAACGCGGTCGGACCGCAAGCCGGACGCCGCCTGGAGCTACGCCAAGCGGTTCGCGGCCAAGGAGGCCTGCGCCAAGGCACTCGGAACAGGCATGCGTCGTGACGTCTACTGGAAGGATATGGGGGTCGTGAACCTGCCCAGCGGTCAGCCGACGCTCGCCTTGACCGGACCTGCGGCCGGGCATCTGGCGCGACTGACACCGCCCGGACACGAGGCGCGGATTTATCTGACACTGTCTGACGAACACCCCTACGCACTCGCCTTCGTGGTGATCGAAGCCTTGCCGATGGCGTAATCGCGCTATACCCGTCACGGCGACATTCAGACCGCGTTGGCGGGCGGGGACAGGCGATTTCCATGGACGAAGAGCACAAGCGCGAGCTGAAAGACGAGGCCGCCCCGGCCCCGGTTGATACGCCGGAAGACCCGGCCGCTTCCGAGCCTGCGGTCGACACAGGTGCTGGCGAAGTGGACGCGGCCGAAGCCGCCTTCGCCGCGTCCGAGAGCGGCATGCCGGTAGAGTCTGACGTCCCGTCCGAAGACACGGCCTTGCAGGCCGCCGACACCACGCATGAGCAGTCTGTCGAGGCTGTCTCCACCGAAGGGTCTGACACGGCCGCTTCAGCGCCAGCACCCGTTGAAGCCGTTGCTCCCGAGCCGGTTGTCGCAGCTGCTGCTGTTGCCGCCGCCGGGCCGGTCGCTGCGACGCGGCCGATCTGGAGCGATCAGGGCGACGCCCCGTTCGAGGACGTGAAGGAAAGGGTTCCCGGTCCGGCCCGCGTCAAGGCGAAGGACGACGATGACGACGGTGGCCGCTCGGCTGGATCCGAGACCCTGGAAATCATCAAGACCATCGCCGTCGCGCTCGTCATCGCCTTCGTCCTGCGGGTGCTGTTGTTCCAGCCCTTCACTATTCCGTCTGCCTCGATGGAGCCGAACCTTTACGAGGGCGACTACATCGTCGTGTCCAAGTGGACCTATGGCTATTCGAAGTATTCCTCGGGTCTGCCCATCAACCTGCCGATAGGCGAGGGTCGCTTGTTCGGCCGTGCCCCGGAACGCGGCGACATCGTCGTGTTCAAGCTGCCTCGTGACGACAAGACCGACTACATCAAGCGCGTCATCGGCCTGCCGGGCGACCGCATTCAGATGATCGGCAACGTCCTGCACATCAACGGCCAGCCGGTGAACGACGTCGTTGTGAGCCAGGGCGAGGTCGAGGACGTTTTCGGTCCCCGCGCAATGACCCAGCTGCGCGAAACCCTGCCGAACGGCCGCACCTTCCTGATCCAGGACTTCGGGCCCGGTGGCGATCTGGACGACACCCCGGTTTATGAAGTGCCCGAGGGCCATTACTTCATGATGGGCGACAATCGCGACAACTCCATCGACAGCCGGGTGCAAGAGTCGGCTGGTGTCGGTCTGGTGCCAGAGGCGAACCTGGTCGGGAAGGCCGAGATCATCGCCTTCTCCTGGACGCCGGGGGCTTCGCTGTTCAATCCGGTCAGCTGGTTCGCCAACGTCCGGCCCAGCCGCTTCTTCCGCGTTCTGGATTGATGCCGAATGCTCGCGCCGAGGCGGTGGCCGCTGTGGTCGACCGTCTCGGGCACCGGTTCGCCGATCCTGCCCTGCTGGAGCGGGCCCTGACCCATTCCAGCGTCGGGGAAGGGGCCGACAAGGCCGCGGGCAAGCCCGCGCGCCACAACGAGCGCCTGGAGTTTCTGGGCGATCGAGTCCTTGGGCTGCTCGTCGCCGACCGTCTTCATCGCGACTTTGCTGAAGCCGATGAGGGTGAGCTGTCGTCGCGTCTGCATGCGCTGGTCGACAAACATGCCTGCGGCAGGGTCGGCGAGCGCCTGGGCGTCGGCGCGGCGATGCGCCTCTCGCCCGGCGAAACGAAGACCGGTGGCCGTCGCAAGGAAGGCGTCGTTGCCGACGCGGTCGAGGCGCTCCTGGCGGCCGTATGGCTGGATGGCGGCATAGAGGCGGCGCGAAAGGTATTCGATCGCGCCTGGGCCGAGGAACTGGCTTCGCCCGCCCCGCGCACGCTGAACAACCCCAAGTCCGCGTTGCAGGAGTGGTCGCAGGGGCAAGGTCGACCGCTTCCGGTCTATCGGGTCGTGGGACAGACAGGATCTGATCATGCTCCGACCTTCACGGTCGAGGTTTCGATCCCCGACGTAGAACCCTTGACCGCGCAGGGACGTTCGCGTCAGGACGCAGAGAAGGCGGCCGCGACCGCCCTTTTGAAACGTGAAGGCGTGATTTGACCGAGACATCCCCGACCCGCGCGGGCTTCGCCGCCATCATCGGCGCGCCGAACGCGGGCAAGTCGACCCTGGTCAATCGCCTGACCGGCTCCAAGGTGTCGATCGTCACCCAGAAGGTGCAGACGACGCGCTTTCCGGTGCGCGGCATCGCCATGCACGGCAGCGCCCAGATCGTGCTGGTGGACACCCCTGGCGTCTTTACTCCGCGCCGTCGGCTGGACCGGGCGATGGTGGCCTCGGCCTGGGCGGGTGCGGACGACGCCGACGTGGTGGTGCATCTGGTCGATGCGGCTTCGCACATTGCCTCCGACGGCAAGGAGGGGTCGGCCGCCGACCGCAAGTCGGCCGAGGACACCGAGACCATCATCGCCAATCTGAAGGCATCGGGGACCAAGGTCATCCTGGCGCTGAACAAGATCGATGGCATGCGCCGCGACACCTTGCTGGCACTGTCACAGACGCTGTTCGACGCCGGGGTCTACAGCGAGGTCTTCATGATCTCGGCCCTGTCCGGCGACGGTGTCGACGACCTGAAGACGCGACTGGCGCTGGCCATGCCCGAAGGCCCCTGGCTCTATCCGGAAGATCAGTCCGCTGACGTGCCCCTGCGGGTGCTGGCCGCCGAGATCACGCGCGAGAAGGTCTATCTGCGCGTCCACGAGGAGCTGCCCTACTCGGCGGCGGTGGAAACCACGGCGTTTGACGAAAAGGCCGACGGCTCGGCCCGGATCGAACAGACCATCTATGTCGAGCGCGAGAGCCAGCGGCCCATCGTGCTCGGCAAGGGCGGCCAGACCCTGAAGTGGATCGGCCAGAAGTCGCGCGAAG
>JADCBH010000211.1 GCA_020253595.1 Brevundimonas sp. | reverse complement strand
TTCCATACGGGCGATCTCGGCCCCGCCAAGGCGCCCGGAGACGTTGATGCGGATGCCCTTTGCGCCCAGACGCATGGCCGACTGCATCGAGCGCTTCATGGCGCGGCGGAAGGCGATCCGGCGCTCAAGCTGCGAGGTGATGTTCTCGGCGATCAGCTGTGCGTCGGCTTCGGGCTTGCGGATCTCGACGATGTTGAGGTGAACCTCGCCGCCGGTGATCGCCGCCACATCCCTGCGCAGCTTCTCGATGTCGGCGCCCTTCTTGCCGATGATCACGCCAGGGCGTGCGGCATAGATGGTGATCCGGCACTTCTTGTGCGGCCGTTCGATGATGATCCGGCTGACGCCCGCCTGATAGAGACGCTTCTTGAGCTCCGCCCGGACCTTCAGGTCCTCGTGCAGCAGGCGCCCATAGTCCGCGCCATCGGCGAACCAGCGGCTGTCCCAGGTGCGGTTGACGCCGAGGCGAAGCCCGACAGGATTGACTTTCTGACCCATCAGGCGGCCTCACCGAGTTCGCGGACCACGATGGTGATCTCGCTGAAAGGCTTCTGGATACGGGATGCACGGCCGCGGGCGCGGGCCGCGAAACGCTTCATCACCAGGTTCTTGCCCACATAGGCCTCAGCGACGACGAGGGAGTCGATGTCGAGGTTGTGGTTGTTCTCGGCGTTGGAGATGGCCGAGTAGAGCGCCTTACGGACATCGCGGGCGATCCGCTTGTGGCTGAACTCCAGCTCGTTGAGAGCCCGCTGGACCTTCAGGCCACGAATGGACTGGGCCACCAGGTTCAGCTTGCGGGGGCTGACCCTCAGGGTCGTGGCCTTGGCCATGGCCTCAGCCGGCTTCATGCGGCGGGGATTGGACGGCTTGGACATGCCTACTTCCTCTTCGCCTTCTTGTCCGCCGCATGACCCGGGAAATACCGGGTGGGGGCGAACTCGCCGAGCTTCATGCCCACCATGTCCTCGGAGACGAGGACGGGCACGTGCTTCTGGCCGTTATGGACGCCGAAGGTCAGGCCGACGAACTGCGGCATGATGGTCGAACGGCGCGACCAGGTCTTGATGACGTCCTTGCGGCCGGAGACCTGCGCGGCCTCCGCCTTCTTGAGCAGGTAACCGTCGACAAACGGTCCTTTCCAGACGGAACGGGTCATGGATCAGCGAGCCTTCCGGGCGTGACGCGAGCGGATGATGAACTTGTCCGTCGCCTTGTTGGTGCGGGTGCGCGACCCCTTGGTCGGCTTGCCCCACGGCGTGACCGGATGCCGGCCGCCAGAGGTGCGGCCTTCGCCGCCGCCGTGCGGGTGGTCGACCGGGTTCATGGCGACGCCGCGGACGTGGGGACGGCGCCCCTTGTGCCGCGAGCGACCGGCCTTGCCGAGGACCTCGTTCATGTGGTCGGGGTTCGAGACGGCGCCCACCGTGGCCATGCAGCCATCCGGAACCATGCGCAGCTCGCCAGAGTTCAGGCGGATCTGGGCATAGCCGGCATCACGACCGACCAGCTGGGCGTAAGCCCCGGCCGAGCGGGCGATCTGGCCGCCCTTGAGGGGCTTCAGCTCGATGTTGTGAATGATCGAGCCGATCGGCATCGCCCGCAGGGGCATGGCGTTGCCGGGCTTCACGTCTGCGCGCTCAGCGGCGATCACCTGGTCGCCGGCCTTGAGGCGCTGCGGGGCCAGGATGTAGGCCGCCTCTCCGTCTGCATAGCGGATCAGGGCGATGAAGGCGGTGCGGTTCGGATCATACTCGATCCGCTCGACCGTGCCGACGACGTCGAACTTGCGGCGCTTGAAGTCCACCTTGCGATAGAGGCGCTTGGCGCCGCCGCCGCGGAAGCGCACCGCAATGCGGCCGCCGCCACCCCGCCCACCGGTCTTGGTCAGACCCTCGACGAGAGACTTCTCAGGGCGGCCCTTGTGGAGCTCGGACCGGTCGATCAGCACCAGGGTGCGGCGACCGGGAGACGTCGGATTGTACTGCTTCAGAGCCATCGGTTCAGAGCCCCGTGGTGATGTCGATGGACTGGCCTTCGGCCAGGGTCACGACAGCCTTCTTGACGTCGGAACGACGGCCTTCGCGGCCGCGGAAACGCTTGGTCTTGCCCTTCACGTTGAGGGTGTTGACCTTGGTCACCGAGACCTTGAACAGCGCTTCAACGGCGGCTGCGATCTCGTCCTTGGTGGCGTCGCCGGCGACGCGGAAGACGACCTTGTTCTGCTCCGAGAGGAGGGTCGCCTTCTCGGTGATCACCGGAGACAGGATGGTGTCGTAGTGACGGGCGGAGGGCGTGGCCATCAGGCGGCCTCCTTCTCGGCGAAGCGGGCGTTGATCGCCTCGACCGCATCCTTGGTCAGGACGAGGGTCCGGCGACGCAGCACGTCGTAGACGTTGAGGCCGGCGTTCGGCAGCACGTCCACATTCGGGATGTTGCGGGCGGCCAGGCGGAAGTTGCCGTCGACCTCGGGGCCAGCGATCACCAGGGCGTTGACCAGGCCGATCTTGCCCAGCGTCGTGCGGAGCGCCGCCGTCTTGGCTTCCGGCAGCGCCAGACTGTCGACCACCATGAGGTCGCCGGAGCGGGCCTTGGACGACAGGGCGTGACGCAGGGCCAGGGCCCGGACCTTCTTGGGCAGGTCAAAGGCGTGGCTGCGCACCACCGGCCCGTGGGCCTTCGCGCCGCCGACGAATTGGGCCGCACGGCGCGAACCGTGACGGGCGCCGCCGGTGCCCTTCTGCTTGTACATCTTCTTGCTGGTCCGGGAGACCTCGTTCCGGACCTGGATCTTGTGAGTCCCGGCGCGGCGCTTGGCCAACTGCCAGGTCACGACCCGCTGCAAGATATCCCCGCGGATCTCCTCGATCCCGAAGATGGCGTCGGACAGTTCGATCGAACCGCCCTTCCCGCCGTCGAGCTTGATGACGTCGAGTTTCATTATTCCTGACCCTCGGCTTGCGGAGCCTCTTCGGCGGGCGCGGCGTCAGCGGCGGAAGCCGCAGCCTGGCCGGCCTTGCGGAAGGCGCCCGGCGTCGGAGCACCGCTTGGCGGAGACTTCACGGCGTCTCGGATCCGGACCCAGGACCCTTCGGAACCGGGAACAGAGCCCTTGACCATGATCAGGCCGCGGTCAGCGTCGATGCGCCAGACGGTGAGGCCGAGCGTGGTGACGGTTTCCTGGCCGAGATGGCCGGCCATCTTCTTGCCCCGGAAGGTCTTGCCAGGATCCTGGCGCTGGCCGGTGGAGCCGTGGGCGCGGTGCGAGACGGACACGCCGTGCGTGGCGCGCATGCCGCCGAAGTTCCAGCGCTTCATGGCGCCAGCGAAGCCCTTGCCGATGGTGGAGCCCGTGACGTCCACCTTCTGCCCGACCAAAAAGTGATCGGCGGTCAGCTCAGCGCCGACCTCGATAAGGTTCTCGGGAGACACCCTGAACTCGGCCACCTTGTGGCGGGGCTCGACCTCAGCCTTGGCGAAATGACCGCGCAGGGGCTTGGTGACGTTCTTGGGCTTGCGGAGCCCAGCGCCCAGCTGGAGGGCGACATAGCCGTCGCGCTCCGCCGTGCGGTGGGCGGTCACGGCGCAGCCATCCAGGCTGAGCACGGTGACAGGCACGTGGACGCCCTCTTCATCGAAGAAGCGGGCCATGCCGAGTTTCTTGGCGATCACGCCGGTACGCATCGACCGATCCCCCTAGAGCTTGATCTCGACGTCCACGCCAGCGGACAGGTCGAGCTTCATCAGCGCATCGACGGTCTGGGGCGTGGGATCGACGATATCGAGCACGCGCTTGTGCGTGCGGATTTCGAACTGCTCGCGCGACTTCTTGTCGATGTGCGGAGAGCGGTTGACCGTGAATTTCTCGATTTGCGTCGGCAGGGGGATGGGCCCCCGGACGGTCGCGCCGGTGCGCTTGGCCGTGTTGACGATCTCGCGCGTGGAATGGTCCAGCACGCGGTGATCGAAGGCCTTGAGCCGGATGCGGATGTTCTGACGATCCATATCGCTCTTCAATTTCCCCTACAGACGGCGGTCCGTCCGCGTGCCATTGACCATTTCAAAGACCAACTCCAGCCGCCTCGGCGAGGCGACCGCACACGAAAGTCCGCAAAACGAAACGAAGTCCGCGCAATCGCTTGCGCCCACTTCCGGCCTCGCCTCGGACGGATCTCCTTGGAAAGGGCCGCTCCGCGAACCGCGTCTGCCATTCGACACAAGGTCTTCAGGCACAGCCGGTCCAACAGGAGGCGCGGGTATACGTGCCCGACTCGCCCCCGTCAAGCGGAGCCTCTCCCCACCTCTCGGCTCGGGATTCAGTGGACAGAGGACCCAACCCCTGGGTCGCAGAGCGCGCCAGGGAGCCGAAGAGCGGCTGGCGACTTGACTTAAGTAAGTGCTCGTTTATTTAAGTCGCATGAGCCGTCAAACCCGCCCCAACTCCTCCCTCGGCCGCCCCGCCAACCCGGAGGCAAGAGCGAACCGCAGAGAGCAGATCCTCGCGGGCGCCGAACGGTGTTTCGTCCGCAAGGGTTTCCATGCCTCGACCACCGCCGAGATCAGCGCGGAGG
>JADCBH010000210.1 GCA_020253595.1 Brevundimonas sp. | reverse complement strand
CGCCGGCCGACAGTGTCACAGCCTCGCCATCGGGACGCCGCAGCTCGCGCCGCACCAGATCGAGCCGCCAGCCGTCGAAGTCGAGCGCGGCGCCGGCTGGAGCGTCGTCTTCGCGGGGGCGGCGCAGGACCGCCCTGACCCGCGCCAACAGCTCGCGCGGATTGCAGGGTTTGGCGAGGTAGTCATCGGCTCCGAGCTCCAACCCGACGATCCGGTCGGTGTCCTCGCCCATGGCCGACAGCATGACGACCGGTGGGGTCCCGGACAGGCGGCGCACGACGGACAGGCCGTCCTCGCCCGGCATCATCAGGTCGAGCACGATCAGGTCGATCGGGCGGGAGGCGAGTTCGCGATCCATCTCCTCGGCCGAGGCCGCGCCGCTGGCCATATAGCCGTGCTGGCCCAGGTAGTCGCACAGCACCTCGCGGATGCCGGGGTCGTCGTCGACGACCAGGATGCGGGCGGACGGATCGGTCATGGCCCCCTTATGCCCTCGCAAAGACGGCGGCGTCATTTCAGCGGTGAAACAATCGCTCCGTCCCCTGAAACACAGCGGCAAGAGACACATGGTCGAAAGACGGGATCGAGACACGACTGAGGAGCCCCCATGTCGATTTCCAGCATCGCTCTGATGGCCGCGCTGGCCGCTTTGCCTCTCTTCCAGGACGCGGAGCCGCGTGCTGAGACCCAGACCCAGGTCCATGTGATTGCGTCGGGTGGCCCGGACGGGCCCGGACGTCTGGACGCCGACGAGGACGGCTTCGTCACACGCGAGGAGTTCACGGCCCCGCTGGCGACCGCCTTCGACCGGCTGGACGAGAATGACGACGGGCGTCTCTCGCCGGAGGAGATGCCCTCCGGACGTGGTGAAAACCACGGTGGTCCGATGGTCTTCAACATGCGCGAAGGCGGCCCCGGCATCATGATGTTCGGCGGACCCGGGGGTCATCACGGCGGACCGGGAGGCCGCGCGATGGTGTTTGGCGGGGCAGACGGCGAGGAGAATGTGTTCGTCTTCCGTCGCGGCGGTGCCAGTGGCGAGGGCGACCCGGACGGAGTCCGGGTAGAGATTCGCCGCCTGGACGGTCCGGGCATGCCTCGAGCTGAAATTCGTCACTTCGACGGGTCGGACGGCGAGAGCGGCCCCTCCGTCTCGACCGTCGAAGTCCGCCGCTTCGGCGGCCCCGGCGGCGGTGACATGGACACCAACGACGACGGGCGCGTGACCGAGGACGAGTTCCTGGCTCCGCTGCGCGAGGCCTTCCAGCGCATGGACGAGGATCGTGACGGCGCGCTGGATGATGGCGAACGTCCCGGCCGCGATCGCTGACGCGAACCGCAGCTCGCGGTCTTGCGATCCGGGCGCGTCGGTTTCGTGACTTGAGCGACGGGATCGCCGCGTTCTAGGCTGGCGGGGATGACTTTCCTCGCCAGCCTTTTCTGCAAACGGACCGTCCTCGTGGCGGCAGTGGCCATGATGGCGCTCTGGTCGGCAGCGCCTGTCGCGGCGCGAGAGCCGGACGCCACGGCATCGGCGGAAGCGGCCTCTACGCCCGACCGAGACCGGGCGCGGATGAACGCCCGGGTCTTCGATACCGTCTGGGACACCGTTCGACGGCGCTACTACGACCCGAACCTGCATGGCGTGGACTGGCGGGCGGCGCGCGAGACCTATCGGCCCGAGGCCCAGGCGGCCTTGGACGATCGGGCGCTCTATCGGACGCTCGGTCAGATGCTCGACCTGCTCGACGACGACCATGCCGCCGCTGTTTCGCCGGCCCAGGCCCGACGTCAGGACCAGGCGAGGACGCGCCGTGCGGTCATGGGGGTGATGCTCGCCCGTGTGGATGGAGACGCCTGGCGGATCGATGCGGTGCGGGCGGGTTCCCCTGCTGAAGAGGCCGGGATCCAGGTCGGCTGGGTGCTGCAGACGGTGGATGGCCAGGCCTGGGGGGTGGACTTCGACGTCGAGGCGGGCCGTCCAACGGTCCTGACGTTCCTGGACGAAGCCGCCCAGACCCGCGCCGTGACGCTGATCCCGAGGGAAATGGACCCGCTGCCGCCCTTCAGTGTCGACGCCTCACGACCGGGCGCGGTGGTGCTGCGGATCGAAGGGTTCGAGGCCGGGCTGGGCCGCTGGCTGGGCGACCAGCTGGCCGGGATTCCGGCCGAGAGCGACGTGGTCATCGACCTGAGGGGCAATCCGGGCGGGCTGCTGCTCGAGGCCGATGCGGCCCTGTCGTGCTTTCTTCCCGCGCGACAGCCCTGGGCGACGCGGATCGCTCGGGGCGGCCGGCCCGTGACCCTGACCATCATGCCGGGCTGCGGGGATCTGGAGCAGCCCGCGCCGCATGACGTGGCCCTGCTGGTGGACCAGTACAGCCGCAGCGCCGCCGAACTGACCCCGGCCGCGCTGCAGGAGGCCGGGCGCGCCGTCGTGGTGGGGGAGCATACCGGCGGATCGGTCCTGATTTCGCAGGATACGCGTCTGCCCGACGGCGGGCGCCTCACGCTCAGCCGGGCGGACTACATCACGGCGGGCGGGGTCCGGCTGGAAAAGCGGGGTGTCACGCCGGACGTGATCGTGGCGCGCACTCTGGAGGATCGCCGCGCCGGGCGCGATCCCATGCTGGACGCCGCGCTGGAAGCCCTGAACCGGCAGGAACTGGCCCGGGCGGCGTCTGCCGGCACGCCGGTCGTGGCGATGGCCGAAGGGCTGTAGCTCCGTTCAGGCCTTGACGGGGCGGACCCGGGAGGCCGCGTCGCGCGCCCTTTCTCGTGCCTCATCGACGGTTGCGCCGCGGGCCGTGGCCACGCCCATGCGACGGCGCTCGAAGGCCTCGGGCTTGCCGAACAGGCGAAGGTCCGCGGTCGGTACCGACAGGGCCTCGGCGACACCCTCGAAGGCGATGCCGGCCGCTTCCATCCCGCCATAGATGACCGCGCTGGCACCGACGTCGCGCTGACTGACGTCGACCGGCAGGCCCAGGATGGCGCGGGCGTGAAGCGCGAACTCGCTCATCGTCTGGGTGGCCAGTGTCACAAGGCCGGTGTCATGCGGGCGGGGCGAGACCTCCGAGAACCAGACCTGATCGCCTTTCACGAAAAGCTCGACCCCGAAGACGCCCAGCCCGCCGAGCGCCCCGGTTACCCGGGCGGCGATGTCCTGGGCCGAGGCCAGGGCGGCCGGGGTCATGGCCTGGGGCTGCCAGCTCTCGACATAGTCGCCCTTCACCTGACGGTGGCCGATGGGGGCGCAGAAATCGGTGACGACGTGTCCGTCGCGAACGGACCGAACCGTCAACAGTGTGATCTCGAAATCGAAGTCGATGCGGCCCTCGACGATGACGCGGGTGGTTTCCACGCGCCCGGCAGACTGGGCGTAGTGCCAGGCGTTGGTAGCGTCCTCCAGGGCATCGATCATCGACTGACCCTTGCCGGAGGACGACATGACCGGTTTCACGAACACCGGCAGACCGATCCGGTGGGCGGCTTCGGCCAGTTCGGCGGCCGATCCTGCGAAGGCGTAGGGGCTGGTCGGCAGGCCCAGTTCCTCGGCCGCCAGACGGCGGATGCCCTCACGGTTCATGGTCAGCTGGGTCGCGCGCGCGGTCGGGATGACGGTGGCGCCGGCGGCCTCGACCTCGGCCAGGACCTCGGTGGCGATGGCCTCAATCTCGGGCACGATCAGATGGGGGCGCTCGGCGGCGATGACGGCGCGGAGGGCCACAGCATCCGTCATGGTCACCACGTGGCTGCGGTGCGCGACCTGCATGGCCGGAGCGTCGGGGTAACGGTCGACGACGATGGTCTCGACGCCGAGCCGCTGGAGCTCGATGATGACTTCCTTGCCAAGCTCGCCGCCGCCCAGGAGCATGACGCGGACGGCGGTGGGCGACAGGGGCGTTCCAAGGCGGGGGGCGTGGGTCATGACGGCGACCTACAACCCTGCGCCTTGGTCTGCATCAGAAAAGGCGAGCCTCAGCCCTTGGGGCCGAAGTTCTCGGCAGCCGTGGCGGCGAGCACGGCATCGATCATCGCCGGCGTGACGCCGAAGCGGCGCATCTCTTCCTCGTTCATCGTGGCGGTCTCCGCGCAATACTGGGAGACGTGGGGGAAATCGGCTGAGAACGAGACACCGCCGGTCTGGGCGTCCAGCCAGACCTTGAAGTAATCGTCGGCCAGCGTCTCTTCAGTGAACAGCTCGCGGCATTGGCCCAGCCACTCGGCGTCGGTCGAGGCCAGCATCTTGCGGGCATAGAGTTCCGCCAGGGTTTCCGACTGCAGGGTGGGCTCATGGCTGGCGGGCAGGGTCTGGCCTTCGCTGTCGGGCCGGGTCCCAGACAGACCCGGGGCCGCCGCGACCCAGTCCACGCGCCGCCCCGTCGAGAGGTCCCAGGTGATGGCGGTGTAGACGAAGCTGGGGTGGGCCGTGCCCTCGCAGAAATACTCGTCCGCCATTGCATAGGTGACGAAGCCGGGGCCGGTCATCGGCTGGCTGACGCTGCGGCCGTAGGAGCCTTCCTCGCAGCCCTCGGTGTCGGCGTCGATCCGCGCCAGATCGGCGTTGATGGCGGCGATGGCGGGGGTGTCGCCGACGACGCGCGGCAGGGCCTGGACGCCCTCGCGGATGTCGGGGCGGGCCTCGAAGGTCGCGGCCTGCGTGGAAGCGGGCGCGGTGGCCGATGCCGCTTCGCTGGTCTTCGCTTCACCACCCGCCTGAGAACAGGCGGCCAGCAACAGGGCCGTGGCCGCGCTGGCCAATACCACGCGCACGTTCAGTTTCGTCATCTCGATTTCCCCCGATGAGGGGCCGAGACTGCCTCGCCGCAAGTCATTTCGCCAGAGGCCAAACCTGACGGCGCTCGCGTTCAGGGCTCGGGCGGGAAGGGGAAGAGCGCGCGAAACGCGTCCAGCGCGGCGCCGTGATAGATGCTCGCGTGGCTCTCATCCGGACGGGGATCGTACGTCCAGGTCAAATCGGCAGGTGCCGAGGATCGCAGGGCCGCCACAAGTACGTCCATCGCCGCCTGCATGTCTCCACCCTCGTCAGCGATGCTGAGCATGACGGTGCGCGGACCCGGCGGGTGGGCAGCCAGCAGGCTCGCGGCCTGGCCGGCCAGTTCGCCGTCGTCCCACCACAGGCTGGGGCTGACCGCGACATAGGCGTCGAACAGGGACGGGGTCTTCAACGCGGTCTCGACGACGAACAGTCCGGCGAGCGATTCGCCCATCAGGGCGGAGGTTCCGTCGGTCGCGAATCTCGCTTCGACGAAGGGGATGACCTCTTCGGCCAGGAAACGCCGGAAGCGGGCGGAGTCCCCCTGCGTCGGATACTGGGCCATGAGGTCGGGATTGGACGAACGCAGGGCCAGTTCATTGCGGCGGTCCACCGACGCCACCCCGACAACGATCACATCCCGCGTCGCGCCGTTGACCGTGCCGAGCTGGGCCAGGCCGCTGATGTGGTGGAAGTCCTGCGCCTGGCCGCCATCCAGCACATAGAGCACCGGATATCGCCGACCGTCCTCGCCATGGCCCGGCGGCAGCCAGACGTTGATCTCACGCGGCTGGCCCATGACCACCGAGGGCAGGGCGTAAGACTGGCCGATGACGATGGGCGTCGGCTCGGGCGTCTGGGCCACTGCCGGGACGGCACCGAGCAGGGCGGCGATGGCGATGAGCAGCGCCGCGAGCCGCATGCTCAGAGCCGGGCCTTGACCGCCGCCACCACGGCCTCGGCGGTGATGCCGAACTCGCGGTAGAGGACATCGGCCGGGGCCGAGGCACCGAAGCCGGTCATGCCGACGAAGGCCCCGTCCTCGCCGATGAAGCGTTCCCAACCCTGCTGGATGGCGGCTTCGACAGCGACGCGGACCGTGCCGCGACCGATGACCGAGGCCTGATAGGCGGCGCTCTGCTTCTCGAACAGTTCAAAGCAGGGGACGGAGACGACGCGGGTGGGAGTGCCCGCAGCCTCCAGCATTTCGGCGGCCTTGAGCGCGATCGGAACCTCGGTGCCCGTGGCGAACAGGCTGACCTTGGCGTCGCCCGAGGCGGCCTTCAGCTCATAGGCGCCGCGTGCCGAGAGGTTCTCGTCCGACGCTGTGGTGCGGACCGCCGCCGTCTTCTGCCGCGACAGGGCCAGAGCGGAGGGCGTGGTCTTCGCCTCCAGCGCCAGTTGCCAGCACTCGAAGGCCTCGACCGTGTCGGCGGGGCGGAAGACCATCAGGTTCGGGATGGCGCGCAGGGCGGCCAGATGCTCGACCGGTTGGTGCGTCGGCCCGTCCTCGCCCAGGCCGATCGAGTCGTGCGTCAGCACGTGGATCACCCGGATGCCCATCAGCGCCGCCAGACGGATCGACGGGCGGCTGTAGTCCGAGAACACCATGAAGGTGCCGCCGTAGGGGATGACGCCGCCATGCAGCGCCATGCCGTTCATGGCCGCCGCCATCCCGTGCTCGCGGATGCCCCAGTTGACGTAGCGACCTTCGTAGGTCGGCGCATCGAAGATCGGCGTGCCCTTGACGAAGGTGTTGTTGGATCCGGTCAGGTCGGCCGAACCGCCGATCAGCTCCGGCACGGCACCGAAGACGGCTTCCAGCGCCGCGCCCGAGGCCTGGCGCGTCGCCTGGGCGGGCTTGTCGGCGATCAGCTGGGCGATGCCGGCGTTCAGGCCGTCGAAGGCGCGCTCGGGCAGATCGCCGGCCATGGCGCGGGTGAAGTCCCTGGCCTGCGAGGAGGCAGCCAGCCGGGCTTCCCAGGCCTTGCGATCCTTGGCTCCGCGCTTGCCGACCTTCTTCCACGCCTTTTCGATGTTTTCAGGGATTTCGAAGGGGTCGTGGGTCCAGGCCAGGCCCAGGCGCGTGGCGGCGACCTCTGCGGCCCCGAGCGCAGCCCCGTGGGTCTTGTGGCTGCCTTCCATGGTGGCGGCCCCGCGACCGATCCTGGTCTTGCAGGCGATCAGGGTCGGCTTGTCCTGACGCGTCGCCCACTGCAGCGCGGCCTTGATGGCCTTGGTGTCGTGGCCGTCGATGGCCTTGACCGCCCAGCCGGCGGCCTTGAAGCGGCCCTTCTGGTCGGTGGCGTCCGACAGCGACACCGCCCCGTCGATGGTGATGGCGTTGTCGTCCCACAGGACCGTCAGCTTGTTCAGCCTGTAACGCCCCGCCAGCGCGATGGCTTCCTGGCTGACGCCCTCCATCAGGCAACCAT
>JADCBH010000021.1 GCA_020253595.1 Brevundimonas sp. | reverse complement strand
GCGGGCGACGCCCGAGCCGTGCGGGCTGAGGCCGAGGCCATACGAGGGCTTCGCGACGCTGAGGCTCTGTCGGGCGAGGCTGCTGCGGAACCTCGTGCTTTCATCGAGGTTTTCCAGCGTGTGCTGGAAGGCCGCGCCGCCATGATCGAGGCCAACCCGGCCGCCGCCATCGTCGCCTATGGCCGGGCCGCCGAGATCCAGGGCTCTGGCCCCGAAGGAGGTGATCCGCCCGTTATCTGGTATCCGACCCGCCGCAGCCTGGCCGCCGCGATGCTGGCCAGCGGCGACGCGGCCGGGGCCAAGGCCAAGATCGAGGAACTGCTGACCGACTGGCCGATGGACCCCTACAGTCTCTGGGTCCTGGCCGAGGCGGAGGCGACGCTCGGCAACGCAGACGCTGCTGAAGCGGCCCGCGCACGCGGCCGCACCGAGTGGGTGGGTGGTGCCATGAGCCTCGGACTGGCCTGACCCGACGGGGACGGCCTTGCGCCGTCGCATCCCGGACGCGATATCAGGGACTGCGGATGCGACCGCCTTTCCGAGTCGCGCCGATCGGCCATCAGCGAGACCTCATGCGCGACCCCATCGACTACATCTCTTCGAACCTCGTCCCCATGGTGGTCGAGCAGTCCAGCCGGGGAGAGCGGGCCTTCGACATCTTCTCGCGCCTGCTGCGCGAGCGGATCATCTTCCTGACCGGACCGTTTGAGGACGGTATGGCCAGCCTGATCTGCGCCCAGCTTCTGTTCCTGGAGTCGGAGAACCCCAAGAAGGAAATCTCCATGTACATCAACAGCCCGGGCGGTCAGGTGACCTCCGCGCTCGCGATCTACGACACCATGCAGTACATCAAGTCGCCGGTTTCGACGGTGGTCATGGGCATGGCCGCCTCGGCCGGTTCCCTGATCCTGACGGCGGGCGAGGCGGGTCAGCGCATCGCGCTGCCGAACGCGCGGGTCATGGTGCACCAGCCCTCGGGCGGTTTCCGCGGCACCGCCTCGGACATCGAGCGCCACGCCGAGGACATCATTGCCACCAAGCGCCGCCTGAACGAAATCTACGTCCATCACACCGGTCGGACCTATGAGGAGGTCGAGCGCACCCTGGACCGCGACCACTTCATGACCGCCGAAGAAGCCAAGGCCTGGGGCATCGTCGACCACGTCTACGACAAGCGCGAACAGGCCGACGCGGACGGCGTCAAGACCATCTAGGTGCAGCGCACCCGCGACAACTCCGGCACGGTCACCGTCGACGGCGAGACCTACGAATGGGAAATCCGCCGCCAGCCACGGCCGGTGGCGGGTGGCAAATGGGAGGGCATCGCCATTTCGCTGAGGCTCCAAGGTTATCAGCGCGAGGCGATCGTCCAGTTTCCTATGCCGATGCACCCCAGCGGCCGTCCGGAGATGGAAAAGCAGCGCATCGACCTGGACGCCGTCACGACCGCGGTGACGTCGGTCATTGAGGCCGGATGGGAACCGACCTCGCGTGGCCGCGCCATGGTGTTCGACGTCGACGCCCACGGGCGTTAGGAAAAGGCCGTCAGGGGCGCTCCCTGAACACCCGGAACCCAACGTGGTCGGCGATGGCCAGCATTTCGGTGTCACCCGAGGTATCGCCATAGGCCGCCTTCAGCCGCAAGCCGCTCCCATAGGCGGCCGTGAGGCGCCGCACCTTCTCCTCGCCGCGACAGTTTGGGCTCTTGAAGGTTCCGGTGATCCTGTCGTCGGCGTCAAACGTCAGGTCGGTGCCCAGCAGCCCTTCGGCACCCAATCTTCGAGCGAAAGGCAGCACCGTTAGGGCAGGCGACGCCGTCACGATCACCCTGTGAGCTCCACGCTGCCCCCAGTCGTTCCAGGCCTCAAGGGCGTCGGGCCGCATCAGCTTGCGCCAGGCGCGTGCCGCATAGGCCTCGGCATCGGCCTCCAATTCGGTCCGGCTGACGCCCTGCAGGAATTCCTTGACGGCGGCGGCCTTGATCGCGCCTCGGTCTCGATCCCGCGCATAGGCCGCTGTCGCGGGTGCCAGGCGGACCAGCCCCAAGGCCCAGCGTCTGCGCCCTGCGCGCTTCCTCAGAAAACTGGTGAAGCTGTCCCGAACGGTAAGCGTTCCGTCAAAGTCAAAGGCGACCATCGCCTGTCCCGGCTCTGGGGGCTGGCGAAAGCCACCGCCGGCGCCCATCTCAGTCATGCGCCGCAATCCCCGCCTGGCCTGCCCACATCCACGCCGATCCATCCCCGGCGAAGCCTGTCGCGCTCCCGAATACGGGGTTGTGGCCGGGCTCTGGATGGGGGATTGTCATTTTTTGAATATCTTCGCGTCCATAGTGGTGGAATCAACGCGAAGGAAGCGCGTTCCCTCCCCGGAACGTGAGAGTGAGAAGGGTCCATGACCAAAGCCGCTGGCACTGACGCCAAGTCAACGCTCTACTGCAGCTTCTGCGGCAAGAGCCAGCACGAGGTGCGCAAGCTCATCGCCGGGCCGACCGTGTTCATCTGCGATGAATGCGTCGAGCTGTGCATGGATATCATCCGCGAAGAGCACAAGATCGGCTTCGTCAAGTCCAAGGATGGAGTTCCAACACCCAAGGAAATCCGCGAAGTGCTCGATGACTATGTCATCGGCCAGGGCCATGCGAAGAAGGTGCTCTCGGTCGCGGTCCACAACCACTACAAGCGCCTGAACCACGCGACGAAGAACAACGACGTCGAGCTGGCCAAGTCCAATATCATGCTGATCGGGCCTACGGGCTCGGGCAAGACGCTGCTGGCGCAGACTCTGGCGCGCATCATCGATGTGCCCTTCACCATGGCCGACGCCACGACCCTGACCGAAGCCGGTTACGTCGGCGAGGACGTCGAGAACATCATCCTGAAGCTGCTCCAGGCGTCAGACTACAACGTCGAGCGGGCCCAGCGCGGCATCGTCTACATCGATGAGATCGACAAGATTTCGCGCAAGTCCGACAACCCCTCCATCACCCGCGACGTGTCGGGCGAGGGCGTGCAGCAGGCCCTGCTGAAGATCATGGAGGGCACGGTCGCTTCCGTGCCGCCCCAGGGTGGACGCAAGCATCCCCAGCAGGAGTTCCTGCAGGTCGACACGGCCAACATCCTGTTCATCGTGGGCGGTGCCTTCGCCGGACTGGAAAAGGTCATTTCGGCTCGCGGTCAGGGCGCGTCGATCGGCTTTGGTGCCAAGGTCAAGGATGTGGACGAGCGCCGTACGGGCGACATCCTCAAGGGCGTTGAGCCCGATGATCTGATGCGTTTCGGCCTGATCCCCGAGTTCATCGGCCGCCTGCCGGTTCTGGCGACGCTGGAAGATCTGGACGAGCCGGCCCTGGTCAAGATTCTGACCGAGCCCAAGAACGCCCTGATCAAGCAGTACAAGCGGCTGTTCGAGATGGAGAACGTCAGCCTGACGTTCACCGACGACGCCCTGTCGGCCGTGGCCAAGAAGGCGATCACCCGCAAGACCGGGGCGCGCGGTCTGCGCTCCATCCTTGAGGGCATCCTGCTTGAGACCATGTTCGAACTGCCGACGTTCGACGGCGTCGAAGAGGTCGTGGTCAATGCAGAGGTTATCGAGGGCAAGGCCCAGCCTCTGCTGATCTATGCCGAG
>JADCBH010000209.1 GCA_020253595.1 Brevundimonas sp. | reverse complement strand
GGGCGCCGGGCTGCCGCAGCGCACGCTCGGGCGTACGGGGGTCAAGGTCTCGATCGCCTGTCTGGGCGGCTGGCACATCGGCAGCGTCAAGGATGACGCCGAGGCCATCCGCATCATGCACGCCGCCATGGACGAAGGTCTCACGTTCTTCGACAACGCGTGGGACTATCACAACGGCCACTCGGAAGAGGTGATGGGCAAGGCGCTCAAGATGGATAACCGCCGCGGCAAGGTCTTTCTGATGACCAAGAACTGCGAGCGTGACTATGCGGGCTCGATGCGCAACCTGGATGAATCGCTGCGCCGGCTGCAGACCGACCACCTGGACCTTTGGCAGTTTCACGAGATGGTCTACGACAACGACCCGGATTGGGTTTTTGAGAAAGGCGGTTTGAAGGCCGCGCTCGAAGCCAAGAAGGCTGGCAAGGTGCGCTTCATCGGCTTCACCGGCCATAAGGATCCGCAGATTCACCTGAAGATGCTCGGCAAGCCCCATGCGTGGGACTCGGCGCAGATGCCCATCAACGTCTGCGACGCATACTACCGCAGCTTCCAGAAGTCGGTGGTGCCGGTGTGTCTGCAGAAGAACGTCGGGGTGATTGGCATGAAGGGGCTGGGTGGCGGCAGCACGCAGGGCCGGCTGCTGGAGCAGTTGGGTCTGACGGCCGAGGAGTGCTACCGCTACTGCCTGAGCCTGCCGATCACTTCGCAGGTGATGGGGATTACTTCGATGGCGCAGCTGAAGGCCGATGTGGCGCTGGCGCGCAACTTCAAGCCGATGTCGCCGGCGGAAATGGAGGCGCTGCGGCTCCGCGTGAAAGAGCACGCCGGGGACGGGCGCCACGAGCTGTTCAAGAGCTCGAAGATGTACGATGGCCCGCACCATCGCAAGCAGCACGGCTTCTCCACCGAGGGTTAGAGAACGAAAAAGGGCGCCCGTTGCGGGGCGCCCTTTTTGTTTTGGTTACGACCTTTTTTACCAGAGGAACTTCAACCGCACCTGCATGGTGCGGGGGCTGAAGTTCTGGTTCGAGGTCAAGGCCGGGAACAGGGTTCCGAAGTTGGCGTCGTTCGGGTTGGTGTTGAAGGTATCGTTGCGGCCAAAGTAGTACTTGTTGATCGCATTGAACGCTTCAAAGCCGAACTGGAAGCGGTAGCGCTCGCCGAAGCGGGTGGTCTTCAGCAGCGAAGCGTCCAGCGTGGGTACGCGGTGCTTCCGCAGGCCGGGCATACGGCTGGGCGTCTGCCGTCCGGGAGCCGTCTGGCCGGGCGAGTAGTCGCCCACCCAGAGCCAGTCATACTTGGTCAGGTCCGTACCGCAGCCCGAGGCCACCGAATAGGGCATCGGCGTCCGCGAGCCGTCGTTGTTCTGACGGACGACGCAGTTGCCGAAGCCGCGCACCTGGTGCTGGTTCCAGTTGATGTTGTTCACGCTCGAATTGCGCAGCGGGAGTACGTTTGCCGGGTAGTCGGCCGGTTCGCCGGAGGCCCACTGGAAGAAGCTGGTGACCTGCCAGCCGCCGATGAACTTGTCGGCGAGGCCGCTGATGTTGCTCGAGAACTTCTTGCCCTTGCCGAACGGCAGGTCATACGAGCCGGTCAGCTTGAAGACATGCGGGCGGTCGTTGAAGTAGAGGCTGCGCTGTTCGACCCGGTTGAAGGGATCGGTGAAGCCCCACTGTTCGAGCATCCGCGACCAGGTGTAGTTGGTCGTAATCATCAGCCCGCTCATGCGGACGTTGTAGTTGATCTGCAGCGAGTTGTAGCTGATGTTGCCGTCGTTCAAACCCTGCTGCAGCAGGTTGCCGTTGAACTGCGGGAACGGCCGGTTCAACTGGTAGCGGGACAGGGTCGAAGCCGTGAAGAACGGGGTGCCGGTGAAGGCAGTGTTCCCGCGGAACGGATTCGGCAACTGGTCGTTACAGAAGTTCGGGATGCCGCCCTGCAGGGCGTCGCACTGGCGCATGAACGACGCATGGGGGATGTTCAGCGGAATCTCGGTTTCGTGGTTGCGCGTCCGGCTGCCGATGTAGCTGACGTCGAGCACGCTCCGGGTGTTCACCTGGTACTGGAAGCCGAGCGAGAACTGGTCGATGCCCGGCAGCTTGAAGTTTGGTGTCCAGTGGTTGAAGTCGCGGCCGACGAAGGTAGCCGAACCCAATCCGGCGCCGGCGGGACGGGCAAAGCCATTCGGGAGCGGGTTGCTGAGCGAACCGGCAATGGGCGTCCGGCCGTCGTCTTGACTGGCTACGATCGGGGTGTTGGTTTCAAAACCCAGGCTCCGGAGGTTGTTGTTGCTCGGGTTCATGTAATAGCGGCCAAAGCCGCCGCGGAGGACGAGGCGGTCGGTAAGTTGGTAGGCCACGCCGATGCGGGGCTGCCAGGTGTTCCGGTACAGGGTGCCCGAGTTGGCCGCGTTGCTGCCCACGCCGGCGAACTGCAGGCCGCCGCGCAGGTTCAGGCCGGGTACGGTCAACGAGGAGGCCGCCGGGTCGAAGCCGCGGTTGATGCGGTTGTACTTCTCGCTGGCCGGGGCGTTGATGTCATAGCGCAGGCCGAGGTTCAGCGT
>JADCBH010000208.1 GCA_020253595.1 Brevundimonas sp. | reverse complement strand
CATGGCACGCAGCAGGAACAGGCCCGCCGCATAGGGCAGGCCGGCGATGAACATGGCCGTTCCAGTCAGGGCGAAGCTGCCACCCGGCAACAGGGTCGCCACGACATACAGGCTGGCGAAGATCAGGCTGGCGGTCATCAGGGCGCGATGCTTGCCCAGACGCGTGGCCAGCCTGGCCCAGATCGGCGCTCCGACCAGCCCGCCCACGAAGTAGAGCAGCATGAACAGGGACGCCGAGGTCCGGTCAAAGCCCTTGATCTGGTCGAAGAAGAAGAACAGCAGCGCGCCCGTGATGCCCGGCGCGATGCCCAGTAGCAGGTCGGCCGCCAGCAGCCGCGCCACCGTCGGCCGGCGCACCAGATCGACATAGACCCGCCATCCGCCATGCGGCGCATCACCCGGATTGACCGGCTCGGGCACCGCCGCCAGCGCCAGGCTGACGGTCAGGGGCAGGGCGGCCATGATGGCCCAGCCCATGATGTGGACGCCCGCCACATAGTCCCCGATCCCCAGCTGAACGACGGCTGCCGGCAGGATCAGGATGGCGATGACGCCGATGATGTTGAACGCCTGCCACCAGGCGTAGACGCGGCTTCTCTGGTTGTATTCCGGGGCCAGGACCGAGGCCCAGCCCAGCTGGCTGAGCGTCGCCACCGAGAAGCCGAGGTACAGAACCAGTAGCCACCCGAACAGATAGAGCGGCCCGTCCCCCGGCTTCACCATCACGAAGACCATCAGGGCCGCCAGCATCAGGATCGGCACCGACCCCGCCATCCATGGCCGATAGCGTCCAAACCGCGTCCGCGTCCGGTCCATCGCTGCCCCGATCAGGGGGTCGGCCACGATGTCGACCACGCGCACGGCCATGAAGACATAGCCGACAAGGGCGATCGGGATCCCGACGTGGCTGGCATAGAACTCCGGCAGGGTCACCGGCAGGGCCACGCCGAACGCCGCCAATGGCAGGCATACGGTCGAAAACGCCGCCAGCGTCGCATTGGATCGTCGGGTCTGGGCTGGCGGAGCGGCGTCGGTCATGCGGAGCCTTCTAATGTGCCGCAGCGAGTCGCGACCGCCTCACCTTGCCAGACTTGCCGTCGACGGGAGAGGGGGAGTCGGTATCCGTTGTCTTCCCTGTCGCGCCTGTCCCGCCCGGGCGTGTCTCGCGTGTCTCGCCCGAATTGTCTCGCTTTCGGACCGACGCTCGGAACGACTTGCGCAAAGGCCTTGGGTGAGGCTTCCTCGCGATCATGCGGTTGGGGATGCTCGCGGTCATCATGGCGACGATCCTGGTCTGCCTGGCTCCGGCCCGGGCGGACGCGCAGGTCCGTTGCGAAACCCATGGCGCCGGCTGGGGTGGCCAGGCGCTGGCCAACGGTGTGTCGCTCTACACCCTGGAATGGGCCCCCTTCGCCGGTCGGGAATGGGGCTGGGTCACCTACGTCCCCCTGCTCCAGAAGGAGCTGGCCACGGAGTGTGAGCCCTCCAGCCCGGACTTCGCCGAGGCGCTGTCGCGTTTCCAGGCCCGCTATGGCCTGACCGCGACCGGTGTGTTCGATCCTGCGACCTTCGAGGTCCTGAAGGGGGTGCTCCAGGAACGCCGACCCTTCATCCAGGCGCGGTTGAGGGACGAATGCCCCAATCCTCCGCCGCTGCGCCTGCTCGGCTATCTGGTCGAGGAAGAGGAACACGCCGACCGCCTCACCCGCCTGCTTCGCCGCGACGTGCTGGACGCCTACCGCCGCATGGTCGCCGCCGCCCGCGCCGAGGTGCCTGAGATCAATGCCGATCGCGAACTGCTGCAGATCTTCTCCGGCTTCCGCGACCCCGAGGCTGATGCCGCCCGATGCGCTGCCCAGGGCAACTGCGACGGCCTTCGCCGGGCGGTCTGTTCCGCCCACCGCACCGGCACGGCGGTCGACCTCTACGTCGGCCAACTGTTCGACATGGGCGTTGACAACACCAATGCCGACAGCCGTCGCCACATGGCCCAGGGGGCGACCTATCGCTGGCTGGTGAAGAATGCCGGCCGCTTCGGCTTCGTGCCCTACCTCTATGAACCGTGGCACTGGGAGTGGGTCGATCCGAACGGGCAGACCCTGATCTCGGAGTGATCCGGCCACTCACCCAGGCCGAGCGTGAGCTGATCCACCAGGAGTTCGGGGACACCGTGCGGCTGGACGAGGTTCGGCTGGCGGCCATGCCCTGGCCGCTCCATCGCGCCTTCGTGCCCGGTCGGGCGTTTGACCGAAGCTGGATCTGCTGGCCGGGCAGGGGGCTGCCCGCTGACTTCGCCGTCGCCCCCCTGTCTCTTCAGGCGACCCTGATCCACGAGATGGTCCACGTCTGGCAGGCCCAGACGGGCGTGAACCTGCTGACCGCCAAACTGCGGGCCGGCGACGGTCCCCGTGCCTATGCCTATCCGGATGCGCCTTGCGGCTGGGACGCCCTGAACATCGAACAGCAGGCCATGACGGTCGAACACCGGTTCCGCGCGCGTCGAGGGCAGGGGGTCCCGAAAGGCCACGAACACTTCGCCGCTGTCTGCCCCATCCGAATTGAGAAACCCGGCTGAGCCCCTTGCGTCGCACGAGGTGGTCGCTACATCTGCTACCGCAGTCGTTGCAGAACGAAAACTCTCAGGAGCGGTCCATGACCAAGGTGCTGGTTCACTATCATTCGACCTACGGCCACATCGAGCAGATGGCCTACGCCGTCGCCGAAGGCGCGCGCGCCGTCGAGGGCGTCCAGGTCGACGTCAAGCGGGTGGTCGAGACCGTGCCGGAAGAGCTGGCCCGGAAGTCGGGCTACAAGCTGGACCAGGCCGCCCCGATCGCCGACGTCAACGAGCTTGAGACTTACGACGCCATCATCGTCGGCGCGGGCACCCGCTTCGGCACCGCTGCGTCCCAGATGCGCAACTTCTGGGACCAGACCGGTGGCGTCTGGTTCCAGGGCAAGCTGGTCGGCAAGGTCGGCGCGGCCTTCACGTCGTCGGCGACCCAGCACGGCGGCAATGAGACCACGATCATCGGCCTGATCCAGACCCTGCTGCACCACGGCATGGTCATCGCCGGCCTGCCCTACGCCTGGCAGGGCCAGATGACTCTGGAAGAGATCTCGGGCGGCTCGCCCTATGGTGCGACGACCATCACCGGTGGCGACGGCTCGCGTCAGCCCAGCGCCAATGAGTTGGCCGGCGCACGTCACCAGGGCGAATACGTCGCCCAGCTGGCCAGGAAGTTGAAGGCCTGATGTTGAACGAGGCGGCGGTCCAACCGCCGCCTCGTGCCATCATTTCTTCTTCAGGACCGTATCGACGGCGACCGAACCCGGTCCGGCGAAAACGATTTAGAGAAAGACCCAACAATAGAGCGCCGCGAGTTCGCCGCCGTTGACAAGCGGAAACGGACCACCAGAGAGGGCGT
>JADCBH010000207.1 GCA_020253595.1 Brevundimonas sp. | reverse complement strand
GTCCCAGGTGATCATAATCGTCGATGTCGACCGGGTGGCGGGCGTCGATTTGGGCGCGCTGGCCGATTATCTGGCGGTCATCAGTCTGGCCCAGATCGATCCGGAGCTGGACCCCGGCCCGTATGACACCATCCTGAGCCTGTTTTCTGAAGGAGCCAGTCCGCCTCCGGGTCTGACCGACTGGGACCGGGCCTTCCTGCAGGGGCTCTATTCCGCCGAACAGATCGACGAGGCGGCCAACGGCCGGATTGGCAACGTGGCCCGGACGATGGCCGATGAAATCCGTGCGGGACAGGAATGGCGTCCCGAAGAGCAGCGGGAAATCCACAGATGTGACGGTCCATGCCCCTAGTTGTTACTACAGATCATTTCAGGGCTAGCTTGAGTTTCTAGCCCTGCAATCGCATCGTCTGGGCTTAAACTGACCTGTCATAATACTTCTTAGTGCCAGTACTTCTGCGAAGTATATATGCCAGCAGTGCGAGGCAGCTTATCGAGGCAAAAGCCACGTAGTTTGACGGTGAAAGGCCGGTCCGGAGCAAAACGATGCCGACAAATGCCCTGATGGACTCCGCAGCGGCTATCAGAAAGACAATCGCTAACACAGTCCGCGTTATCTTTTCGTAGTTTCTCTGCGTCGAGTATGCGAGTCCAATGACTCGATGAATAAAAATTCCGGTCAGGGCGAACATGCTAAGTATTGCAGTATTGCACGCGTAGTAAAAAGATCTGTCGCGTGCGCCTAGACTTTGCAAGTCTTCAAACAGTACTGTCCCAAACGCGCTGATTTTCAGATCCACGCCGAACAATTGGCACGCCAACAATGCGGCATTGAGAGCCGCAGCGGCAAACAAGCCGACAACCGTTGCAAACATCAGCGCCGTTGCTAAGCGGATTTTGGCCGTTGACCGTATCACCATAGAAGGTCCAAGAGACTCGATGGCCGATAGTGTAGCGCATGATCTTAGCGGTACGGTAGAAGAATCGCGCTTCCTGAACCTCATTTAGTGAACCAAGCAATGGTTGGTCCGACGACAGGCAGAGTCGAGAGCACACCTCCACGAAGGCAGGCCTACATACATTACAGCTTCGCTTGGCTGTCACTGCGCCTCAATTGCCTAGAAATAGTCGTACAGCCTTAATCGCCTCCGTAAGTCCCATTCGCTGCACCTCGGCCCCCGGCGGCAAGGCGGCGAAGAGTCGCGTGGGGCAGGCGGCGTCCAGCATGACGAAGACGCCCCGGTCGTCGGCGCGGCGGATCAGGCGGCCAAAGGCCTGGGCGACCTTGGCGCGAGCCAGCGCGTCGTCGTAGCCGCGACCCTTGTCCGACAGGCCGCCGAACTTCTCGCGCCGGGCCTTGTGCAGCAGGTCCGGGCGCGGCCAGGGCACGCGGTCGAAGGCAAGCAGACGCAGCGAGCGGCCCGGCACGTCGACGCCATCCCGGACCGCATCGGTGCCCAGCAGGCAGCTGTCCTGTTCGGCGCGGAAGATGTCGACCAGCGCCCCGACTTCCAGAGGATCGACGTGCTGGGCGTAGAGGGGGATCTGGGCCTTGGCCAGATCAGGGCCGAGGCGCTCATAGACGGCTTTCAAACGGCGTATGGCGGTGAACAGACCCAGTCCCCCGCCGCTGGCTGCCAGGAACAGTTCGCGCATGGCCGCCGCCGTCTGGCGCGGGTCGTCCTTGGCCACGTCCTGGACGACGATGACGCGGCTGTTGGCGGCATAGTCGAAGGGGCTTTCGACCTTCAGCGTGCGGGCCGGCTCGATCAGGCGGGCGGCGCCGGTGCGCATCCGGGCCATGCCGAACAGGTCCCCGCCGGACGCCTCGGCGACCGGATCGGACAGGGTGGCCGAGGTGACCAGCATCCCGTGGCTGGGCAGGACCACGGCGGCCTCCAGCGGCACGGTCGGGTCGATCCAGTGACGACGCAGCGCCACATCGTGGATGCGGCCAAACGCGGTCTCGACCGACAGCCAGTCGACGAAGTCGGGATCGGGTTCAGAGCCCCCTTCCTCCAGCGCCGCCAGCATGGAGCGCCAGCCGGGAAGCGTCATGCGGGCGCGTCGGTCCAGCCCGCGCAGCGCGCCCTCGATGCGGGCGCGGGAGGCACCGTCCAGTTCGGAGGCCTCGTCGTCGAGGATGTCTTCCAGGTGGCGGGCCAGAGCCAGTAAGGGAGCCTCCACCGCCGCAATGGCCTGGGCGGCACCACGCGCGGTTTCCAGCAGGGGCTCCGTCGCCGGGCGCACGGCGCATTCCGTGCCGAACTCCGAGCTGGCAGAGGAGGCGGCCTCGGAGGTTCGGGCGCGGATCTGTTCCAGCGCGGCCATAAGGAACTGTTCGATCGGGCCGACGGGATTCACCTCTCCGGACGGCGGCGCGATCCGGCCCGAGACGCCCTCGCCGGGCAGGGCGGCGGCGGCGCGGATGGCGTCCTGCAAGGCCTTTCGCGCGGGTTCGTTGTCGGCGCACAGGTCGCCCAGTCGCTGTTCCAGGCCCCGCCCGCGACGACCCCGCCCCTCCGGCCCCCGGATCCAGCGGCGCAGCTCGGCCGCCTCCTGACCCGACAGGCAGGCAGAAAAGGCGCTGTCGGCGGCGTCGAAAAGGTGGTGGCCCTCGTCAAAGACGATGCGCTTCAGCGCGGCGGTCTCATTGTCCTGCTTCAGGCCTCGCGCGGTGCGGGCGCCGTCGAAGGCGGCCTGGGTCATGACCAGGGCATGGTTGGCGACGACCAGATCGGCCCGGCGGCTGGCGCGGATGGTCTTCTCGACGAAGCAGGTGCGGTAGTGGGAACAGGCGGCGTGAACGCATTCGCCGCGCCGGTCGACCAGATTGGCCGCGCTGGCCTGGGCGCTCGGGCCGACCGCGAACAGGCCGGGCAGCCAGCCCGGGAAGTCGCCGCCGGTCATGTCGCCGTCGCGGCTATGCAGCGCCCAGCGCGCCGTGAGCGCCAGCCCGATCAGGTCGCCGTTCCCCAGCTGGGCCGCCTGGACCATGTCCTGAAGGTTCAGCAGGCAGAGGTAGTTCTCGCGGCCCTTGCGGACCACGGCCTTGCGACGCCGCTCGGCCGGGTCGGGCCACAGGGCGGCGATCTCGCGGTCGATCTGGCGCTGGAGGGCACGGGTGTAGGTCGAGACCCAGGCCGCGCCCTGATTGCGCTCGGCCCAGAGGGAGGCCGGGGCCAGGTAGCCCAGCGTCTTGCCGGTGCCTGTCCCGGCCTCGGCCAGCAGCATGCGCGGGCGACCCTCCTCGTCGCGGGGCGAGAAGGCGTAGGCGGCTTCCGCCGCATAGTCGGACTGGGTCGGCCGGGCTTCGTCCAGACCCGACTGTTGCAGCAGCTTCTCCAGCCGAATGCGGGCGGATTCGGAATCGACCGGGGCCGAGCCTGCCTCTCCGCGCGGCGCCTCGTCCTCCCACTCCGCCAGGCGGGCCCAGACGTCGAGGCCGGAGCCGCGATACTGGCGCTCGCGCAACGGCTGGGCTTGCAGCGCGCCCGAGACCCGCCACGCCCACGCCCATCCTGCGCGGCCTAGCGTCTCCGCCAGGGTGAAGGCATCCTCGCGGCGCGGATAGGCGGGGTCGGCGAGTTCCTTCAACAGGGTCGCGGCGGCGTCGCGGAGCGCCGCGGCCTGCGCCTCCGCGCCCCTGGGTTCGCTGAGGCCGAGCGCCAGAGCCAGCCCGGCCGACGAGGGCGCGCAGAAGGTGGCCGGACGCACGAAGGCCCAGAGCTCCAGCACATCCAGCAGGTCCGACGACCGGGGCGGTGGCGACAGGCCGAGGCGCCGCGCGGTCAGGCTCGCATGGGCCACCAGAACCGGACCGCCGGTGAAGACGCCCTCTGCCGCGCCGCGCCCGATCTTTCGCGCACCCGCGTCATCGCAGACGGCCCCGGCGCCCGGCGGCGCAGCGAGCGCAGCCGGCAGGTCGAGCCAGGGCTCGGCCCCTGTCAGGCCTTGATGAGAGAGGACGGATTCGTCGGACACCTCCCACAGATAGCGTCTGACGGGGTGAAACGGAACGGGAACAGTGCATTGACCTCGACCAGCCTTTCCAGTATGGCCATATAGCATAGCCATACTAGGAGGGCCCCATGAGCTGGAGCGTCGCCAAGGCGAAAGACAACCTGTCCGAGGTGATCCGCCGGTCGAAGACGGAGGGGCCTCAGGAAATCTCCTCTCACGGTGAAGCGACCGCTGTTGTCGTGTCCGCTGAGGATTTCCAGCGGCTGAAGGACCCGCGCGCGTCGAGGGACTTCAAGGACTGGCTCTTGAACGGACCTTCCCTGGAAGGCGTCGATCTGGAGCGCGACCTGCGACCGGCGCGGGAGATCGATCCCTTCTGATGTATCTCCTGGATACGAACGCGATCAGCGAGCCCAAGCGCGCTCGCCCTGACACGAACGTGGTCCGCTGGCTGTCCGATCAGCTGCTGTCCGACCTGCATCTCAGTGTGATCACAGTCGGCGAGCTTCGCCGCGGCATCGTGCGTCTGGAACCGAGCCGCAGGCGCGACGATCTCGACTTCTGGCTGGAAGACATGATCTTCCGCTACGACCAACGCATTCTGCCGGTCGATCTGGCGGTCACGGAGCGATGGGCGTCACTGGCCGAAGCCAACCGGTCGGCGGGGCGCGCCTCGGAAATGACGGACGAGCTGATCGCCGCGACCGCGCACGTCCACGGTCTGACCGTTGTCACCCGCAATGTCCGCCATTTCGAGCACAGCGGTTGCCGCGTGCTGTCGCCGTGGAGCGAATGACCGCCAGCCTCCCCCCCCTCTTCGCCGACTGGTTCGCCCGGCGGGGCTGGGCACCGCGTCGGCATCAGCTGGAGATGATCGCGGCGGCAGAGGCTGGATCGCACGCCCTTCTGGTCGCGCCGACAGGCGGCGGCAAGACGCTGGCGGGGTTCCTTCCCAGCCTGATCGATCTCGCGGAACGCGGCCCTCGGCCCGAGTTCGGACCGGGCAGCGGCATTCACACGCTCTATGTCTCGCCGTTGAAGGCGCTGACGACGGATGTGGAGCGCAATCTGATGACGCCCATCCGCGAGATCGGGCTGAACATCCACGTCGAAAGCCGAACCGGCGACACCAAACAATCCAAGAAGCAGCGGCAGCGCGACAATCCGCCTGACATCCTGCTCACGACGCCCGAGCAGCTGGCCCTGTTCTGCGCCTGGGGCGGGGCGCGGGCCTGGTTCGCGGACCTGAAATGCATCGTGCTGGACGAGGTTCACGCCATCTGGTCGGGCAAGCGGGGCGACCTGCTCAACCTGGCGCTGGGACGGCTGCAGAGCTTTTCGCCAGGGCTGCGGCGGGTGGCCCTGTCGGCGACGATCGACGATCCGGACCTGATCGCGGAGTGGCTTGGGCCACGAAATCCTCCCCCGCTGGGGGAGGGGGACCGCAAAGCGGTGGAGGGGGTCAGCCACACCCGTGATGGTGCGGACGTGCCCCCCTCGTCGGCTTCGCCGCCACTCCCCCCAACGGGGGGAGATTTGGGGGTCGTCATCGTCCGGGGCGATCCCGGCGCGGCACCCGTCATCGACGTGCTGGTCTCCGAGGGCCGCGTCCCATGGGCAGGGCATACCGGCCAGCACGCCATTCCGGAGGTCTATGCCGCGATCCAGCGGGCCCAGCTGGCCCTGATCTTCGTCAATACCCGCTGGCAGTCCGAGTTCGTGTTCCAGCAGCTGTGGGCGATCAACGACGAGAACCTGCCCATCGGCCTGCATCACGGCTCGCTGGCGGCCGAGCAGAGGCGCAAGGTCGAGGCGGCCATGGCGCGCGGCGACCTCAGGGCCGTGGTCTGTACCTCTACGCTGGATCTCGGCATCGACTGGGGCGACGTCGATCTGGTCATCCAGATGGCCGCGCCAAAGGGATCGAGCCGGCTGGTGCAGCGGATCGGCCGCGCCAACCACCGGCTGGACGAACCCAGCCGGGCGCTCATGGTGCCCGCCAGCCGGTTCGAACTGCTGGAATGCCAGGCGGCCAAAGAGGCCGTGGCCGACAACGCCTTCGATTGGGAGCCGCGCCACACCGGCACGCTCGATACCTTGGCCCAGCACGTCATGGGCGTGGCCTGTTCCGAGCCGTTCGACATGGATGATCTGTATGCGGAGATCAGCGGCTGCGCCCCCTATCGCGCTCTGACCTATGAGGCGTTCGAGGAGGTGGTCGATTTCGTCGCCACCGGCGGATATGCACTGCGGACCTACGACCGGTTCGCCAGGATCGTCCGCAACGCCGACGGCAAGTGGACGGTCCGCAACGCCCTGATCGCCCAGCGGCACCGGATGAACGTCGGGGCCATCGTCGCGGCCGGGACGCTGAACGTGAAGGTCGCCTCGCGTCGTGGCGGTGCGTCCAAGCAGTGGGTCGGCGGCCGCAAGGTCGGCGAGGCCGAGGAGTGGTATTTCGAACAGCTGACGCCGGGCGACACCTTCATCTTCGCCGGGCAAGTCTGGGCGTTTCAGGGCATCAGCGGCATGGACGCGCTCGTGACACACGCCACCGGCAAGGACCCCAAGATCCCCTCATGGGGCGGAGCGCAGTTTCCGCTGGGAACGTCGCTGGCGGTACGGGTGCGCGCCATGATCCAGGACCGCGACCACTGGCGGGTCCTGCCGCCCGATGTTCAGGAATGGCTGGAGTTGCAGGAGCAGCGCAGTCTGATCCCCGACACCGACAGCCTGCTGGTCGAGACCTTTCCGCGCGGCAGCCGCCACTTCCTGATCGCCTATCCGTTCGAGGGGCGGATCGCGCATTCGACCCTGTGCATGCTCCTGACGCGACGCCTCGACCGCCTGGGCGTCGGGCCGCTGGGGTTCGTGGTCACCGACTATTCGCTGGCGATCTGGTCGATCCAGCCGATGGATCATCTGGATTGGGACGCCCTGTTCCAGCCCGACATGCTGGGCGACGACCTCGAGGCCTGGCTGGAAGAAAGCTTCATGATGAAGCGCACCTTCCGCAACTGCGCCCTCGTTTCCGGCTTGATCGAGCGCAGACAGCCCGGTGCCGAGAAGACGGGTCGGCAGGTGACCTTTTCGACCGACCTGATCTACGACGTGCTCCGCCGCCATCAGCCCGACCACCTGCTGCTGCGAACCGCCCGCGCCGACGCGGCGTCCGGATTGCTTGACGTCGCGCGGCTGGGTCAGTTGCTGACGCGGGTCGCGGGCCATATCCGCCATGCGCCGCTGGAGCGGGCGTCGCCGTTCAGCGTGCCGGTGCTGGTCATGATCGGGCGCGAGCGGGTCGGGGGCGACGCGGCCGACATGATCCTGGAGGCCTCGGCCCAGGAGCTGATCGACGAGGTCATGGAAGACGCGCCGCCCGAACTGATGGGGGCGGCATGAACGCGGCGCTTCGGGCGACGCTGACGCCGGCGCGGCGGCCTTGCGGGTCTTTGTCCGTTCGGGTCATGGGCGAGGTATGCGTTCTGCGGTGTTCCGGCGCGCTCTGGCTGCCGGATCACCGGACGCTGGTGGCGGGGGACCTGCATCTGGAAAAGGGCTCGGCCTATGCCGCGCGGGGCCAGATGCTGCCGCCCTACGACAGCCGGGCGACGCTGGATCGACTGGAAGCCGAGATCGCCGGGCTCAATCCCGACAGGGTCGTGCTGCTGGGCGACAGTTTCCACGACAGTCGCTCGGTCGGGCGGATGGCGAGCGACGACCGGGCGCGGCTGGACCGGCTGGCCGAGGGGCGGGACTGGATCTGGCTGGAGGGCAACCATGATCGGGAGGCGCTGGGGGCCGGGCGCGCCTTGGCCGCGACCTTCGCCATTGGGGAATTCGAACGGCTGGCCAGCCTGCCGGGACGTGTGGTGCCGGAACTGGTGGTGGGCGCGCTGTATCTGACCCACGAGCCGGAAGTGGAGGCGAGGTCAGGCGAAGTGGCGGGACACCTTCACCCCTGCGCGCGCGTC
>JADCBH010000206.1 GCA_020253595.1 Brevundimonas sp. | reverse complement strand
GGATAGATCCAGGCGCGCCCGAACGTGCCCAGGTTCTCGGCGAACCAGATGAACAGGGCCACCAGGAAATAGCCCAGCAGAAGCGGCATCTTCAGGCGCGCCCGGTCGGCCGTGAACCAGAACCATCCTTGTCCGAACAGCAGCGCCGTGGCCACGAACAAGACGAGCCGAATGTCCGGCAGCCAGTGATGGGCGAAGAAGTTCACATAGATGGCGGCGGCCAGCACCCACGTCGTCCAGAGCGGCGGATAGCCTCGCACCCGGATGTGAAAGATGCGCTGCACCCGGGCGATGTAGGACCCCACCGCCGCATACATGAAGCCCGAGAACAGCGGCACGGCACCGATCCGCAGCACCGAGTCCTCCGGATAGATCCATGAGCCATGGGCGGTCTTGAACAGCTCCATGACCGTCCCGGCGATGTGGAACAGCAGGATCACCCGCGCCTCGGCCCAGGTCTCCAGCTTCAGCGCCAGCATGGCGATCTGGATCAGGACGGCCCCGACGACAAGGAAGTCGTAGCGGCTGATCGGGCTGTCCTCCGGCCACAACAGGAAGGTGGCCAGGATCAACGCCAGCATCACCCCGCCGAACAGACACGCCCAGGCCTGTTTCAGCCCGAACCACAGGAACTCCAGCAGAGCCCGCCGCAGTCGCGACGGTTCCGCCCAGGCGTCTGCCGCGGCGAGCGCGCGACGACCCCAGGCCTCTAGCGGAAGGCGCAGGAACATGACCGGGCCCCGCCGACTCGAACGTGGAAAGACAGCGAAAGATGACCATGCCTGTCGCTCGGCGTCGATGGGCCGGTCGCCTCCCGCCTGGACGCCTGTCCGCTTTTGGACCGGATCGGAACGACCGGTCTCGACCCATTGCGGTCTCGAGCGATGTCCGCTTCCGGATTGGAACGTGGGCGGGTTACTCCAACGGATTGCCATGTCGAAATCTAGCCACAGTTGAAACAAAAGCTCTGCTGCAACCGAATTGCAGTCCCGTGGCACCATGAACTTTCAAGAATTGCGAACCGTTCTCGCGGCTTGGACCTTAGCGATAGCTGTGGCGATGGGGGCGTCGGCACGAGCCCAAGACGGTCCAAATCTTTTGCGGGATCCGGGCTTCGAGGCACCTCCCCTAACACCAGGTTCGGCGTGGCGAGAGATTCCCGGGGATTTCGACGTGGTGTTCGACGCTGTCGATGTTCGGGAAGGTGCAACCAGCCTCCGCCTTGATCGAAGGAATGGCAGCACCAGCCAGTTTGCCGCCGTCGCCCAAACCATCGATGCGACGCCCTACCGGGGTCAGACGGTTCGCTTTCGTGCAATGGCACGGACCACTCTAGCCCCAGCTCCTGGATTCTCCGGAGGCGGACTGTGGCTGCGGATCGACCGCGAGGGCGGTGCTCGGGGTTTCTTCGACAACATGAGCGACCGGCCGATACGCTCAGGGGACTGGGCAGCTTATGAGATAACAGGGCAGGTTGCCGAAGACGCAACGCGGATCACGGCCGGTTTCCTGCTGATCGGCGTCGGGTCTGGCTGGATCGATGCGGCCAGCCTCGAAGTCGTCCCTGATATCCCGGCGGCGGATCGTTCGGTGGAACGCCCTACTCAAGACAAGCTGGCGAACCTTGAAGCCTTCGCCCGTGTCTATGGTGCCGTCCGATGGTTTTCCGGGGCCTCCGATCCACAAGACCCGCGCTGGGTGACCCTTGCGGTGGAGGGCGCTCGCGACGTGGAAGAGGCGCGGGCTCCGTCTGAACTTGCTGATCGCTTGCGTCGCTGGTTCGAGCCAATGGCACCGGGAGTGCGCTTCGGCACTGGGCCCGTCAGCGTCACCGCCGTCGAGACTGGCGATCTGGTTCGCTGGCGGCACACGGGCGTGGCGTTTGGCAACGCAGCCTATTCGGGCGAGCGGATCGCTGCGGAAGGCGCGGAGGTCTGGCGCGCCGACTTGCCGAGAGGATTGGCGTTTGCTTTGCCGGTGACCGCGCAGGTCAGCCCAGTTGCGGAGGCGCAGTCGGGCACCTTGCCGGCCTCGGCTCAGGATCGGGCCGTGAGGTTGGGCGCAATCGTGATTGCCTGGAACGTCTTCCGCCATTTCTATCCGTACTTCACCGACGACGGGCGCGCCTGGGACGCGGCATTGCCGGAGTGGCTGGCGGAAGCGGCGACGGCACCAGACGAGCGCGCCTTCGGGGTTGTTCTGGAACGAATGGTTGCTCGTCTGAACGATGGTCATGGCAATGTCTGGCCGAAGTCGGAGGCCTATGCCCTCCCCCTGATCTGGCAGTTGGTTGAAGGATCGCTGGTCGTCACAGGGATGCCGTCGGATCGGCCGCCAGGGTTGTCGGTAGGCGATGTCGTACTGGCGATCGACGGACAGCCCGTTGTCGACGCTCTGTCGGCAGAGAGCGGGACTGTGTCTGCTTCCACGCAACATCACCGGATCGCGCGAGCCGCACGGCAGCTGCGTTTAAGGGAAGATAGCCGACCAAATGTCCTGTCAGTTCAAAAAGCGGACGGGCAGCGAGACGAGGTCCGGGTCATTCCCGTCCCGGCCACCTCCATGATTGGTGTATTGGCAGAACCACGCCCGGCACCCGTGAGCTGGCTGGCCGCGGGAGTCTGGTATTTC
>JADCBH010000205.1 GCA_020253595.1 Brevundimonas sp. | reverse complement strand
TGTGGCGATTCCGACGAAGCCGAACAGCAATCCGCAGGCAAGTCGAACAGCGATTCCGGCGTGAAGCCGAACAGCCATCGGAGCGAAGCGACGCTGGTGTTTTGATTGTGGGACAAGTGTTCGGCTTCGTCAACCAGCCGAGCCACGGAAACGGCATCCGGAGCAACGCGGAGGCCGGAATCTCCGAGCAGGAAAAGGGGTGCGGGGAAAGGGGCGCAGCCTCTTGCCCCGCTCAACGCTAAGTCACCCCGGCCGCCGCCTCCTCCTCCCCCTTTCGCTTCTTCCGCATCGAGTCGCCCCGCATCTCGATCCGGTGCGCATTATGCACAATCCGGTCCAGAATCCCGTCCGCCACCGTCGGATCGCCGATCTGCTCATGCCACTTACTCACCGGCATCTGCGAAGTCAGGATCATCGACCGCACCTGGTACCGGTCCTCGCAGATCTCCCAGAAGTCCCGGCGCTCGGTCTCCTTCATCGGCGCCATCGCCCAGTCGTCGATCACCAGCACATCAATCCGGCTCAAGCGCGCCAGCAGCGAGCGGAAGCTGCCGTCAGCCCGCGCGATCTCCAGGTCGCGGAACAACGCCGCCGCCCGCGCATAGTAAGCCGTGTAGCCGTCCCGGCAGGCCTTCTGCGCCAACGCGGAAGCGACAAAGCTCTTGCCCACCCCCGTCGGACCCAAGACGAAAACATGCTCGTGATTCTTGACCCATTGGGAGTCCTTGGCCAGACCCCGGATCACGCTCTTATCGAGGCCCCGCGCAGCGCGAAAGTCGATGTCCTCCACGCAGGCGTTGCCGCGCAGCTTCGCCGCTTGCAGCCGGCGAGCCAACGCCTGGTTCTGCCGCCAGTTCCACTGGTGGTCGACCAACAGCGCCAGCCTCTCCAGAAAGCTCAGTTCCCCGCAGCCGGGATCCTTATGCTGCTGTGCCAGCGCGTCCAGCATGCCGTGCAGCCGCATGGCGGCCAGTTTGTCCATCATCGGTTGTTCCAGCATCGTCGCTCCTATTCGAAATACTCCGCACCGCGAATGTTGTCGTGATCCGGCGGCGCAGGCTGGTCTGCGGCCGCTATCGGCAGCCGGTCCAGCGAGTTTCTGAGAATCGATTCCACGCTCCGCAAACGGCACGCGCCGGTCAGCAGCGCGCGTTCGGCCGCCGCCTCCATGCGGGTGGCCGAATACTGTTTGGCGAGCCGAATCACCCCGAGACAAGCCCGGTATCCCGCCTCGGGATGCGGCTTGTCCGCCATGATGCGTTCGAGCAGTTTCGCGGTAAACGGACCGGACTGTTCTCCCCACTGCAGAATGCGTGACGGGGTCCATTCCAGGTGCGCCTGATGGCTGTGCGGACGGTGTTCGTGAGTGGTCATCGCTTGGCCGCGAGTGCGGCTGCGCCGGTGCGACGCCACGCGGGTGCCTTGGTGCAGAATCTCAATCGTGGTGGCGGTGGATCGCACATCGACCAGTTCGTGCACAAGGTTGTAGGGCACGCTGTAAAAGCTGCCGTCGAAGGCGATGTGATAGTCGATGTTGACGCGGGCTTGCGACCATTGGCTCAGTTCGAACGGCTCGCCCGGCAAGGGCCGCAGGGCCGGCTTGTCGAGTTCGGCGAACAGCGAGGCGCGACTGCCGTCGCGCTTGCGGAACGGCCGTTGGTTCAACTGGACGAGCAGTTCCCGAACGGCCTCGTTGGCCTCGGCCTCTGCGTAAAACCGGCGGTGCCGCAGTACGGCAACGATCCATCGCTGCGCGATCTGGACGCCGCTTTCGACCTTGGCTTTATCGCGCGGCCGGTACGGCCTGGCCGGCGCCACGCCGAAGCCGTAATGAACGGCAAAGTTCTGGTAGGTCGGATTAACGTCCGGATCGTAGCGGCAGGCTTTGGTGACGCCGGTCTTGGTGTTGTCGGGCACCGTCAGCGCGGGCACGCCGCCCCAGAAGGCGAAGGCGTTTTCATGGGCACGAATCCAGGATTCCATCTGCTGATCGCGCGTCACTTCGGCGTAGGTGTAGGAACTGGCCCCCAGGACGGCAACGAAGAGCGAAGCTTGGCGAACGGCGTTGGAGTGCCGGTCATAGATCGGAAATGTCGCGCCGGCCCAGTCGATGAAGGCCTTCTCGCCTGGCGTGTGCTGTTGGCGCATGACGACATTTTGTTTTTTGCGCCAGCTTTGGAAGATCTCGCAATAGCGGCTGTAGCGGTATCCGTTGGGGTTGGCTTCGCGGTACTCCTGCCAGAGTAACTGCAAGGTGACGTGTCGATTGTCGCGGAGTTGGCTCTGGATCTGAGCGCAATCGAGGGTATCTTTGCCCGATCGCGCGGGGCTGGCGGCTGCCGGGAAGAGGGCCGTTTGTAACTGGGTGTCGTTCCATTCGGCGGGTATCGGCCAGCCGACGCCGGCGGCTTCGGCTCGTTTTAGATACTCATGGACGGTGCTGACCGAGATCGAACAGCTACGGGCGATCTGGCGTTGATCGAGGTTTAACGCGTGACGAAGTCGGAGGACTTCTTTGATTTTTCGCATGGACATTCTCCTGGCTGGCAAGCGGATTCTCCCTTTTTGAGAGGGTCGCTTACCGGGTGATGTCCAGCGCGGTTCGCCCCGATTGCGATTCCGGGCTCATGCCGAACACGATTCCGGGATCGGCCGAAAAGTGTTCGGCTTCAGAGCGGAATCGATGTTCGGCTTGCCACCGGAATCCTGTTCGCCTTCAGACCGGAATCCTGTTCGCTTTCAGACCGGAATCGTGTTCGGCTTGGAGCGGAATCCCCAGATTTGGGGCGGCGGGCGTTTCCTGCGGAGGCTGCGGCTCGGCGTGGGCAGAGGGGGGCCAGTATTTGCTTGTTTGGTGCCTTTGGCGGGCGGGTTCCGCTTTTTTGCCGGTTTTTTGTTCGCAGTGGGGACAAAGGGCTTGTCACGGGAATGATTTTCAGTTACTCGTAGAATGTATGTCCCTGGCGGTTGACCAACTGGGCTCGCTCACCCGCG